>CAZDTB010000499.1:0-3680 GCA_964508075.1 uncultured Planctomycetales bacterium | reverse complement strand
GCCAGCGACAGCGATCCGCGTGCGATTTCACTGATGGCCAGGCAGTACGTGACCGTGTCCACGTTCGTTCCGCCAAGCGATTCGGGATAGCGCAGGCCGAAGAAGCCGAGATCACCCAGTTCCCCGAATAACTCACGCGGAAACTCCCCGGCCTCATCGATGGCGGCCGCGCGGGGTCTGATCCGCTCTTGGCAGAACCGGGAGAGCGTCTCGCGAAGGAGTTGTTGTTCCTGTGACAGCTCGAAATCCATTTCTTCATTCACTCCCGGGACGTTTCTGCCCCCTCAAAGATAATGTCGCGCCCTGATCCGCTTCACCAGTCTCGTCGTCCAATACCACACCATAGACTTCGCGGGCAGCTCGCGCAGAAATAATGCCATTGCGCACCTCTCTGGCCACCACCTCCGCCGGACGCCCTTTCGGATTGCCATAACCGCCGCCCCCGCCGGCCAACTGGTGGTACACCGTGCCTTTTGGCACGCCCGTGATCAGGTCCAGACTGAGTGGAGTCCGCTCCTTACCGTCCGGATAGCGCAGTCTGATCGAATTCAAGCTCCCCTCGCCGCCATCGTACAGCCCAAACGCCGGTTCGACATTGCCGTCGCCGAAGATAACCAGTTGTGTATGGTCCCCGCCGATCTCAAAAACAGTCTCCACACCCAGGCCGCCCCGCCACCGGCCGGCACCCGCCGAGTCGCAGAGGTACTCATGTCGCACGAGCACGTGCGGCGTCTGCTGCTCGAACATTTCGTAGTCCTGGTCGAGCAGGCCTCCGGAGGCATCGATCATGCCGATGTGGTCGTAGCCGTCCACGCCGCGCACGGCGCCGGAGCCGCCCTTGAGGCCCATGAAGCAGATGTCCACGTATTTGTCTTTTTTCCGCGGATCGACGCCGGTGGTCAGCGAGCAGAGCAGGTGATTCCACCCGGCGCTGACACGCTCGGGAACCACGGGCGCCAGGGCGCGGGCGATGGCGTCGGCGTTGGGCGGGCAGAGGTGATTGCCATAGGTCGTCGCAGCCGGGAAAGCGGCGTTAAGAATGGTCCCTTCCGGAATGACGATCTCGATCGGCTCGACCATGCCCTGGTTGTGGGGAATGTCCGGGTTGACCATTTGCAGGAAAGTCAACACGGCGGCCGAGGCGCTGGACGTGTAGGTGCCGTTGACGAAGCCGTCCGTTTGCGCATCCGTGTCTGAATAATCGAACGTGAGACGGTTGTCCTGCACGACGATCTTCACGCGGATCTTGTAGTGCTTGTTCTGGTTCTTGCCATCGTAATAGACGGTGGACTCGCCGCGGTACTCGCCATTGGGAATCGAGGCGATCTCGGCTTCCATCATCTTGCGCGTGGACGCAAAGAGTGCTTCCTTGTGGGACTCAAAAGACTCCCACCCGTACTTCTCCAATAGACCTAGCATACGGCGCTCACCAACGATGCAGGAGCCGATCTGCGCACGCATGTCCTGTTGCACGATATCGAACCGGATATTGGCGAAAATCAGGTCCCAGACGTCCTTGCGCAGCTTGCCGCGCTCATAGACCTTGACCGGCGGAATGCGCAGGGCCTCCTGCCACACTTCTGTGGCGTTGGGATTGTAGCCGCCCGCCACAGCACCGCCGATGTCCGCCTGGTGTCCCTTGCACGCCGACCAGGCGACCAGCTTGTCTTCGAAGAAGATGGGTTTGTACACGGCGACGTCGTTGTTCTGATTGCCCATGCTGAAGACGTCGTTGTGGAAGATAATGTCGCCGGGATGGAGGTCATCGCCGAAGTAATCGATGATGTACTTGCAGACCGGCCCCAATGAAAACGAGAGAATGGGCAGGTTCTCGGTCTGTTCGAGCATGTTGCCCCGTGCGTCGTAGACTCCGGTGACGAAATCCTTGGCTTCGCACAGAATGGGCGAGCGCGTGGTTTTCTGCAGGGAAATGCTCATCTCGTCAGTGAGCGACTTGAAGGCTCGCGCGAAAACAGAGACGAGAATGGGATCCACTTTGCTCACGGCAGCATCTCCTGCAGGGTTGCTGAGAGACGGCCTTCTTGTCCTCTTCGGTACACCACGAAACTCCCGCACTTGTCGCACAGGCAGTCATACGACGCGGTCAGCAGGAGAGTCGTGTTCACCTGCTCGATCAGGGCCGGTCCGGCAATGTAGTTGCCGTGACGTGTCTTGTGGCCGTCGTAGACCGAGATGTATCTCGTCACCCGCTCTTCCGGAATGTAAGCGCGCCGTTCGCCTTTCAGGGCTACGGCCGCATCGGGCCCGGCATCAGGCTCTTCGGTATAGGCAGGCTTCTCGGTCAGGCCGGCGGCGCGCAGCCGGACGTTGATCAGCTCGATGGACGTGCCTTCCTCCGCGAGCGCATAGCCATACATGCGCAGGTGCTCGGCGTGAAAGGTCGCCGCAATGGCATGTTGGTCGGCCTGGCGAATCGACTCAATCGCCACCGGAAAGGAGACTTCGTGGTACTGCTTCACGTACCTGCAATCGAGGTTGAGCGAGAAACGTCGCCGCTCTTCCGGGATGTTCTCCTGAGCCAGCAAGGCCGCACCCTGCTGGATCAGGTCGCTGACGAGCCCGTGCAGCTTTTCCCAGTCGATGCGGTCGAACACCGAGACGAACGACGACACGAAGTCGTGCCGAAGATCGCTCATCAGCATGCCGGCGGCGCAGAAAATGGAGGACTCGCGCGGGACAATGAACAGAGGGATCTCCAGCTCCTGGCAGATCATGCAGGCGTGCAACGGCCCGGCGCCACCGGCCGCTACCACGGGGAACTCGCGTGGGTCGAAGCCGCGCTTGATGGAAATCTCTCGCACGCCCTGAGCCATGTTGGTGTTGATCACGCGGTACATTCCGGCGGCGGCTTCCTCGAGAGAGAATCCCAACGGCTTGGCGATCCGGTCGGCAATGGCCTTGGACGCCGCTTCCTGATCCAGCTTGATTCGGCCGCCGGCAAAGAAATCCGGATCAAGATAGCCGAGAACCAGATCAGCATCGGTGCACGTCGGTAGAGTCCCACCTTTTCCGTAGCAGGCCGGACCGGGGTCGGCCCCCGCGCTTTGCGGCCCCATGCGCAGCAATCCCCCTTCGTCGATCCAGCCGATACTCCCCCCGCCGGCACCAATCGTGACGATGTCCAGCATGGGTAGCGCGATGCGGTAGCGGTTGATGTTCCCTTCGGTGACCACGCTGGGCGTGCCGTTCCGCACCAGCGCCGCGTCGAAGCTGGTACCGCCCATATCGACGGTGATGCAGCTCTGATGACCATGTAGGCTTACATAGCCCAGACCGGCTTCCGGTCCGGCGGCGGGTCCGGACAGCAGAGTGCGGGCCGGACTCCGTTGTGCCACCTGTGGGGACATGACGCCGCCGTTGGATTGCATTACCAGCAGAACGCCGCCAAATTCGATTTCCCGCAGGCGCGACTGGAGGTGAGCGAGGTACGAGCTGAGTTTCGGGCCGACATACGAGTTCAGCACGGTGGTGCTGACGCGGTCGTAAAAGCGAATGGACGGCAACAGCTCGGAAGATACGGTCAGATAGGCGCCGGGTAGCGCCTCGCGTACCAGTGCCGCTGCCTGCCGCTCGTGCTCGGCGTTGGCAAAGGAATTCATGAAGCAGATAGCCACGGCCTCGATCTGCTCATCCTTGAACAGCCGGAGCGCCTGTCGGAT
>CAZDTB010000498.1:0-3698 GCA_964508075.1 uncultured Planctomycetales bacterium | reverse complement strand
ACCACAGCTGCCAGGGACCCATCCAGGAGTTCCGAAGCCAGTCTGCCACGATATCGGGATAGATCGTCAGCCGCGGCTGTTGCGAAGTTCCTGCCCACGTCGTCCAGGTGATGGGCCAGAGGGCGTTGACGAGTATGACCAACACCGCGGCAAGCAGGAACGCCCAGCCGATCCACACCAGTCCCGTGGCGCCGTACGCAAGACACCGCAGCAGTTGATCACGCCGGATGCGAAAGCGTACCAGCGTCGGCACGAACAGCGGCAGGCCGACCATTGTCACGATCGGCATGAGCGCCGCGACCGCGCAGAACGCTCCACAGGGCGCATCGAATATGAACCGGCGCAAGGAATAGCCCTGCTCCCAGAACGCGATGGCTATTGAAGCGACGTAAATCACGATCGCCGCCACCAGCAACCGGCGTAGTCGTTTCGGTGCGGGGGGCGATTCGAGCCGGATGCCTTGCCAGAATCGTCGTGGGCGCAGGGCGGCGAACCAGGTGCGGACGGCCGCACGGACCGGGCGCTGCGTGTACTCAAACTGCTTGAATTGCGACGGATCGGCCTGATCGAGCAGCGCTTGCCAGTCGAGATCGAGCTTGCAGCGCGGACAGCGCTGGTCGTCAACTGTCTCGAGCGATTCGCCGCAACGCGGACAGCCGATGTGCAGCAGCGTCTGCCAGCGAAACGCGGTGCCGCACTCGGGACAGCGGGGCGTGCTGAGCATACGCAGGTTGTAGCGACATTTCGGGCAGGGGAGGTCGCGGTCGAGCACCCAGCCCTCCGGCAAGCCGGCGGGCAGCCCAGGTTGCGCCTCGCTCGTGTCCTCAGCGTCCATTACTCGCCTCGATGGGGCCACCGCTAAAGGAGGCCCAGGTAGTAGCTGATGATCGTCAGCCCCGCGATCAGCAACAGCACGAGCAGGATTGCGATGACCTGCGTGCTGATCAACAGGGCCAGCGCATTTGTGAGGTCCAGGCGCAGGTAGTCCCGCAGGGTCACGTAGAGGAATCGCCACCACCAAGCGGTGACGGCGTGCAAATACACCGCTCCGACCACCGCGTCCACCCAAAATGACGGCACACGCCAGCCCCAGGAGGTGCCCAGCAAGTATCGAAGTGCCCTCGGGAAGTCGAACAGACTCACTCGACGCAACGATGGCCCGAACAAGAACGTTGTGAGGATCGTGAGCCCGCACACCAATCCGATCCAAGCGAGGCCGGTCGAGCCATACGCGAGGCAGCGCTGCAACTGATCGCGACGGATGGCGAATCGCGTGAGGGTGGGAGTGAAGCGCGGGAGCGCGCCGCGCGTAATCGCCCAGGGCCCGAGCGCGAAAGACCACACGATGATCCAGGGGAGAGGATGCAACCGTGTCCGCGCGTTAACCAGCGCGATGACACAGCCGACAACTGCGATTAACCACGACGTTCTTTGATAGCGCTCGAGGCGCTCTGTCATGGGTGGTGATTCAAGCGGAAGCCGGCGCCAGAAGCGACGCGGCAGGAGTAACGCAAAGCGTGTCCTGATGGCCGCGAATGCGGGCCGGCCCGAGTACTCGTAGAGCCCGCGATCTAAGGCGACGCCTTCCTCCAGCAGGGCTCTCCAATTGAGCCGGAGGTGGCACCGAGGGCATGAAGCCCCGTCTGCGGCGCCCAGTGGCTCGCCACAGCGTGGACATGTGATATGCAACAGCGTCTGCCAGCGAAACACGGTGCCGCACTCGGGACAGCGTGGCGTGCTCAGCATGCGCAGGTTGTAGCGGCATTTCGGGCAAGGCAGGTCGCGATCGAGCACCCAGCCCTCCGGCAAGCCGGCCGGCAGCCTGGGCTCGGTCCCGGTTTTGTCCACCGCGTCCATCGGCGTGACTCCGCCCACACGCACCGCCGTCCGGAAACGCTTCCGGCCCACCTTACCACGGCAGGCCACTCATAAGTAGGTACGTAGCCGAGCGCCGGACATCGTCATTTCGTCGGCAGAATTTTCCAGGTTCGCCCGGTCCGAAAGTTTCGCTTGGTGATTCCGGCGGCCCCCTTTATACTCGCAGCGCGGCGAATCAATGTTCCGAAACGAGGCGCCGCCCTAGCGGGCGGTGAGCGATCGGGAATTCCACGACTAGGATTGCCGGGCGGGTTGCGGCACCTGTCGGTGGAATCGTTTCGATAGACGTCACCACGGTGGGAAGGAGACGATGAAAGCGAGCCTGGCCTGTATCGGTGGTACGGCGGCGTACGATCTGCTGCGCGAGGGCGCCCTGGTAGCAGAGCGGCTGGGCCCACAGAAGACCCCTTTCGGGGAGTCGCAGCCGATCTTCGTCTGCGGCTCGCGCTTCGGCGAGTTCTATTTTCTCTCACGCCACGGCGAGTCCGGCTTCAACCTCGCCCCGAGCTTCGTGCCGTATCGGGCCAACATATTTGCGCTGAAGGACCTGGGCGTGCGCTCGATCGTCTCCTGGAGCGAGACCCGGGCCATTTGCCACAACTATGCCATCGGCCAGTACGTCGTCGTCGACGACTTGATCGACGAGACGCACCTGCGACCCAACACCTTCTTCGAGAATCGGGGGCTGGGCGTGGTGCGACAGTGGCCGGTCTTCTGCCCGTCGCTCGGCAAGGCGTTCGCGACCGCGCTCGACGCGGAGGGCTGTGATTTTGTCGACCACGCCACCTACGTCTGCGTCGAGGGCCCCCGCCGTGAGACGCCGGCCGAAGTCCGCAAGTATGCCATCGGCGGGGGTGAGCTGCTGGGCACCACGCTGGCCCCGGAGGTCTTCCTGGCCAAAGAGTTGCAGATGTGCTATGCCAGCCTGTGCTACGTCGCCAGCTATGCCGAGACTGGCAGCGATTTTCAGCCTTTCGAAAACGGGCGCGTGCTCGACCAGAAGACCCAGGATCAGCGCACCGCTGCCGCCGTCGAGCGCCTGCCGCGCCTGCTCGAACGCTTGACGGAGGTATTGCGGCATACTCCCGGCGTCTGTCACTGTGAGTCATCGATGCAGCGTCACATCGCCAGCGGGCAAGTCGGCTGGGATTGGCGAACCTGGTTCGAGGGGCCGGGGACCTCGTCAGACGGCGGCGAATCGCGCCGGGCCGAGCGCGTTTACGAGTATGACTACGAGTACTTCCTCGATCGGGAGCGTCGCCGCCAGGAGTACCTGCGTGACGAACCGGACGCTCTCGATCAGCCGACCGAAGATAGTACGCTCCCGTGATCATCAAGGCTGCCTGGGTGGTTCCGGTCACGTCGCCGCCGATCCGGGCGGGCTACGTCGAGATCGAGGCCGAGCGGATTATCTCAGTCGGCGCAGCGGCTGCGTTTCCGCGAAACGCGACGGGAATCGTTGACCTGGGCGACGCGATTCTCACGCCCGGACTGGTCAACCCACACACGCATCTCGAGCTGACGTGTTATGCCGGCCGGCTGGAGCCAGCGGGCTTCTGGGACTGGATCATGCAGCTTGTCCGGCTGCGTGCCGAACCCGGACAGCTCGAGCGCGAGCAACAGGGTACCAGCGATGGCGCCTGGCAGTCACTCCGCGCCGGCACCACTTGTGTCGGTGATATCTCCCGACGAAACCGCGCCTGGTCGGTGCTCAAGACCATCCCCATCCGCAAGATCTGCTTCGTCGAACTGCTCACGCTCGCTGACCACCCGCCACGCAATCCCGACGAACTGCGGGCGGGCGTGCTGGACGTCGATGA
>CAZDTB010000497.1:0-3718 GCA_964508075.1 uncultured Planctomycetales bacterium | reverse complement strand
ACGGCCAGCGGGCTGGTGACCCCGTCGACGACCTGACCGCAGGATGGACACGTGGTCGTGTTCATGGGACGTCCCGGCGACTGTGGCAAGACGCGCCGCTCGACCTCGCGCTCGACACGAGCGCCATTATGGCAAGTTGCAGCTTCTCATCCAAGCGGGAACAGTCCCCGGATGTTCGCTCGCCGGTTCGATTGATGCTATGTTGTCTGGGTCGGATTCGCCTTCTCCACGCGGAGGACCATGCATGTTCACGTTCGCTCTGCTTCTCGGTGGCTTCCTGCTCGTGCTGCTCGTCCAGCGCTTTGCCGACACCGCGGGCGTGCCGGAAAGTCACCCGTTCAACGCGCACGACCTGTGGGCGATGGAGCGCGTCAGCGATCCACAGGTTTCGCCCGACGGGAAGCGCATCGTGTTCACCAACCGCGTCACGGATTTCGAGAAAAACAAGGGCGTCAACGACCTGTGGCTCGTCAACGTCGACGGGAGTGGATTGCGCCGACTGACGACGCACCCGGCCGGCAGCCACGCGGCACGCTGGTCGCCGGACGGCAAGGCGATCTACTTCCTGTCGGGACGCTCGGAATCGTCACAGGTTTGGAGGCTGCCCATCGACGGGGGTGAGGCGGAGCAGGTGACCAATCTGCCGCTGGATGTCGAGGGGTCTCTGCTTTCGCCGGATGGGACGCAACTGCTGCTCGCAATCGAGGTGTTTCCCGACTGCGTGACGTTGCAGGAGACGAAGGATCGGCTGAAGGAAATCGCAGAGCGCAAAGCCAGCGGCCGGGTTTACGAGAAGCTCTTCATTCGCCACTGGGACACGTGGAAGGACGGGCGGCGGTCGCACCTGTTTGTCATGCCGCTCGAGGGCAGCGAGCCGGTCGACCTGATGAAAGGAATGGATGCCGACGTGCCGTCCAAGCCGTTCGGCGGCATGGAAGAGGCGACGTTCACGCGGGATGGAGAATCGGTGGTCTTCGCGGTGGCGGATGCCGGCCGCGAGGCAGCGTGGTCGACGCAACACAACTTGTACGTGGTGCCGATCGACGGCTCGACGCCGCCGAAGTGTTTGACGGAAGGCAACAAGGCGTGGTTGACGAACCCCGTCTTTTCTCCGGACGGCAAGGCGCTCGCATACCTGGCGATGAAGCGCCCGTGCTTCGAGGCCGACCGGCTGCGCATCGTGCTGCGCTCGTGGCCTGACGGTGACACACGCGTGTTGACAGAGAAGTGGGACCGATCCGCCGGCGGAATCGAATGGTCGCCGGACAGCAGGACGATCTACACGCACGCCGACAACCTCGGGCAGCATTCGCTGTTCGCCGTGGACGTCGGTAGCGCTGATGTGCGTCCGCTCGTGAAGAACGGCAAGGTGTTTTCGCCGGTGGCCGCGGGTGAGCGGGTCGTTTTCGGCCTGAACCACCACCGCAGTCCGGTCGAGTTGCACAGCATCAAGCCCGACGGCAGCGACCTTAAACAAATCACGCACATCAACGCTGAGAAACTCGCCAAGGTGCGGATGGGTGAGAGCGAGCAGTTCACCTTCAAGGGCTGGAACGACGAGGGGGTTTACTGCTACGTCGTCAAGCCGGTCGATTTCGACGCGACCAAGCGGTACCCGGTCGCGTTCCTGATCCACGGTGGGCCGCAGGGCTCCTTCGGCGCCGACTTCCACTACCGCTGGAATCCGCAGGTCTACGCCGGTGCCGGCTACGCCGTCGTGATGGTCGACTTTCACGGCTCGACCGGCTACGGCCAGGCGTTTACCGACGCGATCAGCGGGCACTGGGGCGATCGGCCGTTCGAGGACGTGCAAAAGGGCCTGGCAGCGGCGCTCCAGCGCCACCCTTGGATGGACGGCGAGCGCGTCGCCGCCTTGGGGGCCTCGTACGGTGGCTACATGATCAACTGGATCGCCGGCAACTGGCCCGACCGCTTCCGCTGTCTGGTCAACCACGACGGCAACCTCTGCGAGCGCATCGCGTATTACGACACGGAGGAGCTCTGGTTCCCCGAATGGGAGCACGGCGGCCCGGAGTGGGCCAACCGTAAGGGATATGAGGAACACAACCCGATTAACCACATCGACAACTGGAAGACGCCGATGCTGGTTATCCACAGCGCCAAGGACTTCCGGGTGGTCGACAGTCAGGGCATCTCGACGTTCACGGCGCTGCAGCGCAAGGGCGTCCCCAGCAAGCTGCTATACTTCCCGGACGAGAACCACTGGGTGCTCAAGCCGGCCAACGGCATCCAGTGGCACGAGACGGTGATCGAGTGGATTGACCGGTGGACGAAGGCCTAGAAATCCGTTGGCACGAAGGAATGGCGTGGGTTGAAGAGCGTGACAAAGGGCTCGGACAGCTCTGTACAAGAGGCCTCTCTGCGTGTCATTCCGAGGAGCGCAGCGACGAGGAATCTGGCTCCGTCACGGAGGATCCTTCGACCTCGTGCCGAGATCCCTCCTCCCTGCGGTCGTCGGGATGACAGCGTGCGGGGCCACCCCTACAGAGCGGGCCTGAGTACGCTGAGTTCCGGCCGGGGCCGCAAACCGAGACGTTAGTGTGAAAGGGAAACAATGATTCTGCCAGTTGTGCTGGCCCTTTTCGGGCCGTTCGGTGTCGAGATGAGTCAAGACGCTCCTACCGCTTCGCTGTCGAATGGTCTCGCAGCACCGGTAAATCTCCGCTGCGAGTATCTGGTCGACCCGCTGGGCATCGACCGGACCACGCCCCGGCTGTCGTGGGAGATGGTCGATACACGCCGCGGGGCGGTGCAGACTGCCTATCAGGTGCTCGTGGCGGACGATCCGGCAAAACTGAACGCCGGGGACGGCAACCTCTGGGATTCGGGCAAGGTTGATTCGGATCAGTCGATCCAGATCGCGTACGGTGGGAAGCCGCTGCGCTCGCGCATGCGCGCGTGGTGGAGCGTGCGCGTCTGGGATCACAAGGGTCAGCCCTCGGCCTGGAGCGCCCCGGCAAGCTGGTCCATGGGACTCCTCGAGCAGTCGGACTGGCAGTCAAAATGGGTCGGCGACGCCGCTCCACCACCCGACACAACGGACCCGCTCCCGCCACCCATGCTGCGCAAGCCGTTCGAGCTCGCGGATGCATCCGACGTCACGCGCGCCACCGCGTACACCACCGCCCTTGGATTCTACGAGCTCCGTATTAACGGCCGGCGCGTCGGTGACCACGTTCTGGCGCCCGAGTGGACCGATTACCACAAACGCATCCAGTATCAAACCTGCGACGTGACCGACCTGCTGCGCGCCGGCTCAAACGTGATCGGCGTCATGCTGGGCGACGGCTGGTACGCCGGGCGAATCGGACTGACCGGAATCGTTCCGGGCGGACCGCCGCGCGGCATCTATGGTCGGCAGCCGCGCTTACTGCTGCAACTCGAGATCGAGCTCGCCGACGGCCGTACCGAGCGGCTCGTGTCCGATGAGAGTTGGAAGCTCACCACCGAGGGCCCGGTCCGCGTGGGTGATCTGCTCGACGGGGAGACGTACGACGCGCGCCGCGAGATGCCGGGTTGGGACGTGCCCAGTTTTGACGACTCCTCCTGGAATCCCGTCGGCGTATTCGATTCCCCGAGCGCCGCCTTGGTCGCGCAGCCCAACCAGCCGATTCGTGTCGTCCGCGAGCTCAAGCCCCTCAGCGTCATAGAGCAGCCGCCGGGCCTCTTCGTCTTCGACCTGGGCCAGAACATGGTC
>CAZDTB010000496.1:0-3725 GCA_964508075.1 uncultured Planctomycetales bacterium | reverse complement strand
GGATCGCGTCCTCGTAGCGCTCCACCTCGAGCACCGCCTTCTTGGCGTCCCAGACCAGGTAGAAGAAGATCGCGTCGACGTCGACCGGCACGGTGTCACGCGTCAGCGTCATTTCGGCGGAGTACTGCCGGGCGCGGATCCGCTGATCCACGTGATACGCGACGTACTCAATGATCGGGATCATGAAGAAAGCGCCGGGGCCGCGCAGGCCCTTGTATGCGCCGAAGCGTAGCACCACCGCCCGCTCCCACTGCTCGGCGATCTTGAGGCAGTTGCCGGCCAGCCAGGAGAGAACCGTGACGCCAATCACGCTGCCCCAGAAGCTGTACGTGCGGAACAGTTCCTGGTTTTGCCAGGGTTTGGCGATCAGTAGCACGGCGGCGTATCCGACCACGGCGATAGCCAAGGCAAGCAGCCCGGCCTGGGGCGGAATGCGGGTGTCGTTCGTAAGTCTCGTCGGGTTCATGAGTTATCTCCTCTCGGAAAGGCGATCCTGCAAGGCTCGCACGAGTTCCTCCAGTGCGAGTCCCATCTTGCCTGCCTCGGCCGTGATCGCGTCGCAATACTTCTCCAGGCGCACCCGGCGGAGGGCCTCGTCGCGGGCCGCAGGTGGCTCAGCGGCGACGAATGTCCCGGTGCCGCGCTGCATGATCACCGCACCGTGAATCTCCAACTCGCGGTAGGCCCGGGAAACCGTGTTGGGGTTAACCTGGGTGTCGATCGCTAACTGCCGCACAGTCGGGAGTTTATCGCCCGGCTTGAGCAGCCCGGTCGAGATGGCGATCAGGATCTGGTCGATGATCTGCCGGTAGAGCGGCACGCCGCTGCGGCCGTCGATCGCAACCAGTCGGGCGTCGTCGGGATTGTGTCGTTCTTCAAACACAGCTAGTACCTTATATCAATGTTGTACTAGAAGAATAGTACACTAGAGAAACGGACTTGTCAAGTCCGTGGGCGCTTTTTTCTCGGGATGGGGGCCGGAGGCGAAGAAGCGTGCGGAATCTGGCGATGGACGGGCCCCCGTTTACTCGGCTCGGGCTCCGCCTCCCCCATACCCCGGGAAGCCACGTGCGCCGAACTCTCGCGCCCCGCGCATCTTGCATCCCTGACGGCCGACCTGCCGCTGGCGAGAAGTTCCTGCTAGGGAAACTCGGTGCGGGTTCCGTGTGCAATACCTCCGTTTTGTGATTGCCTCTGCCAGCGGCACTCGCTAGCCTGAAACATGCGCAGCAGGTCTCGGCTCCGACGGGGAGGCGGTCGAGTCAAGTCTCCGGCAGTGCCAAGGAGGAAGTGTCATGTCCATTTATGCTCCGAAGCTTCTCCTGCTGATGGTAGGCGCATTTCTGGCAACCTCTGCAAGCGCTGAGACGATCTGCGTCTGCTGGGACGGCAGCGGGGACTACCTCACCATCCAGGAAGGCATCGACGCCGCCTCGGACGGTGACGAAGTGGTCGTCTGCGACGGCACTTACAGCGGGGACGGCAATCGCGAGCTGGATTTCTGCGGCAAGGCGATCGCCGTGCGGAGCCTGAATGGGCCGGCTGTGACGATCATCGATTGCGAAGAAGCCGGACGGGGTCTCTATTTTCACAACGGTGAAGGCCCGGGGTCGGTCGTGGATGGCTTCACCATCATCAACGGATGCCCCGGCGGCTATAACGACGGCGGCGGGGTCTACTGCTACGCCAGCAGCCCGACGATCAGCAACTGCAGGATCATCGACTGCTCGGCCGATGAGGGCGGGGGGATCTACTGCACGGATTACAGCAGTCCGACCATCATCGACTGCGTGGTCAGCGGAAATGCCGCGACCGGGCAGTATGGACCCGGCGGCGGCATATTCTCCTACCAGGGGTCGCCGACCATCGCCAACTGCGTGATCCATGGAAACGCTGCCGGCCGGGCTGGTGGCGGCGGGCTGCGCCTCCGCTACGGTGCGGCGACAATCACCAACTGCGTGATCGCCGGCAACACGACGAGCGGTGACTATGCATACGGCGGTGGGATCTGCGCGAAGGATACGAGCGCAGCAATCGCGAACTGCACGATCGTTGGAAACTCGGCCGATACGGGTGGCGGCGGTATTTACTGTTTTGGGTATGGGGACCTGTCGATCGTGAACTGCACGATCGTGGGGAACTCGTCAAGCCATGGCGGAGGAATAAGCGTGCAGGCTCACGCCGAGCCGGGCGTGGCGAACTGCATCCTGTGGGGCGATACGGCGGCGGTCGGTCCGGAGATCGACGTGGGCTACGGCTCGTTGCATCCGGTCTCCACGACCGTCTCGTACAGCGACGTGGAAGGCGGACAGGCGGCGGTGTACGTGGTGGATTGGGGCACGCTGATCTGGGGCGATGGGAATATCGACGCCGACCCGTTGTTTGTCGATCCGGACGGCATCGACGACGATCCGAATTCTTGGGAGGACAACGATTACCACCTCGGCCTCGGATCGCCGTGCGTTGACGCCGGTGACCCGACCTTCGTAGCGGACCCGGATGACCGAGACATCGACGGTCAATGGCGAGTGTGGGACGGTGACGCTGACGGGGATTGGCGGGTCGACATGGGCAGCGACGAGTTCGCGTCGCACTGCCCGGGCGATCTGAACGGCGACGGTCAGATCGGCTTGGCGGACCTGGCCGGGCTGCTGGCCAACTACGGCGCGACGAACGGAATGACCCCCGCGGACGGCGATTCTGACTTGGACGGGGATGTGGATCTATCCGACCTGGCTGCGCTCCTGGCCGTGTACGGGACGAGTTGCGACTAGCGCCCAGGCCGACCGGGGCATCCTGCTGGCCCACCGAGGCGAAGGTTGTCCCGCGCAACGCGAGGAGCTGTCGGTCCCGCAGACCCGACCCGCCAGACTCACGTTGACGGTAACGCAGTTCATGGTATGGTGCGTGGGCAGCATCGTCTTTGGCACCGCTTAAGGAGGGCAGTTGCGACTGGCGGCGCGATGGGGTCGCCCGCCAAGCGCCTCGGAGGCGGAAAGTGCATCTCGGGTATCCGAGTCCGAAAAGGTCGGCCCGCCGAACCCGTTGTCCGAAGGTTTGGGGCTTGCGTTTGGGCAAATATCCGCGCGCCCTAGGGAAGCCGTATGCCCCGAGCGCTTGCCCGCCGCCCGGCCCGATTCGTTGTGAAGGCGTGTTTCTCCAAGGCAAGGGTGTACTAAGGAGGTAAAGAAATGA
Organism: uncultured Planctomycetales bacterium; assembly: GCA_964508075.1. Classification (GTDB taxonomy): domain Bacteria; phylum Planctomycetota; class Phycisphaerae; order UBA1845; family Fen-1342; genus JALSRY01. The sequence goes on along the minus strand of CAZDTB010000496.1, from coordinate 530 downwards.
GAAGCAATGGATGGTGTGTCTCCATCGTAGCCCTGCTGGTCGCGTTGGCGGTCTCCAGTGCCCTGGCCCAGCCCGACTGGGAGCAGAGAGCTACCACCGGGCCGTCAGCCCGACAGGACGCAGCAATGGCCTACTGCCCGCTCAGCGGGAACATGGTCCTGTTCGGCGGCCACACCGGCAATTGGGTCGCGCTTGGCGATACCTGGGAGTGGGACGGCAGCAGCTGGACGCAGATCTTTCCGGCCAACCCGCCCCCGGGGCGGATGGGCGCTGCCATGGCCTACGACGCCGACCGGCAGGAGATCGTCCTGTTCGGTGGGCGCAACAACGGCGATCGGGACAACACCTACGTGTGGGACGGCACCGACTGGGCCGAGGTCTTCCCGGTCCGCCGGCCCCCCGCGCGGATGCAACACACGATGACCTATGACGCTGTCCGCCAGCAGGTGGTCATGTTCGGCGGGTGTGACCCGCCGATGTTCACCGGGTTTGACCCACCCGGAGTCGGCGGATTTGACCCAGGGGCGGGA
>CAZDTB010000495.1:0-3735 GCA_964508075.1 uncultured Planctomycetales bacterium | reverse complement strand
CAGGGAGAGCCGGCGCGCCCGCGAAGGACGAACTGCGCGGTGGCGTGGGCCTCTTCGAAGAAGGTGAGCAAGTCGGGTGGGGTTTGCTCGGCCATGGAGGCCTTGTAGATGAAATCGAAGTCCGGGTTGCCGTCCTCGAGGCCGTTGTCGGTGTCGCGGCCGTACCAGCCGAGGTCGAACATCTCGACCAGGTAGCCTTCGATGAAGAGACGGGAGTCGAAGTTCCCGTACTCATCGAGGTCGTTGTAGGGGTCGCTGTTGGGATCGGTGGGGTCCCAATCGGGGTTGGGGAAGAGCGGCGGCCAGGTGAAAACGGGTTCGAGGTAGTCCTCGTCGTAGTCCGTAGTGGTCTCGCACGGGTCCTTACCCAGGTTCTCGTTCATGGTTGTGCCGGTGTGATCGTCGAAGATCCACTCCGTGTTGGCGCGGGTTTCGGAGCTTACCAGCCCGCCCTCGGTCATTTTGTTGGGGCTGTCGCCCTCGTCGTTGTGCCCGACGCTGTAGGAGTGGGCGATCTCGTGGGCGGCGGTGCGGCCGATGCCCTTGCGCAGCTTGTCGAGGTCCCAGTTGCCGTCGTCGTCCTTGTAATCGTCGCCATGCCGGTCGGTGAAGTTGTCGAGGTGCACGTTGCACTCGTCGCTGCCGTGTTCCCACTCACCATAGTGGTGGCCGGTGCTGCCGTCGGCTCGTTCATGCGTGCCCAGATCGTCCGTGATATTGACGGTGCGGTCGGCGTCGGCGGAGGCATCGGTGGTGACGGTGATGTCCACGCCGGCGACGTTGAAGTTGGCCTGCATGTCGGCCACGATCAGATCTTTGAGCTCTTGCCTTTGGGCGTCGGTCAGGTCGGGGAAGGCCGTGTCGATCCCGGAGAGGTCGACATACACGGTGTCACCGGCCAGCGCGGGGATGGCGCCGAGGGTGATCGCGAGCAGGGCCACAAGGATGGTCCGGGTTCTCATGATTCTTCTCCCTTCTTCTTATTTGAGTTCGAGGTGTGGGGCGCGGCTCGATTGCAGAGCACCGCTTTCGGTAACGGTGATCGCCGGTGCGGGCGCGCGTGCGTTCCCGAGATCTGTTTGCCTCTCATTCCCTGTCCGATAAGCGTGACGCTCGCGTCACAAACGAAACGGGACGCCGATTCGTCGCGCTGGTGCCGGGGGGGCAATGCCCACCTGTCGGTCGCCCTGCATGAACAGAATCGCGTCCGGCTCGACTTTCATTCTAACGGGGGCGGTCGTGAACCGGCAACAACAATCTTGTCAAACGTGGTCGTTTCGTTGGCTCTCGGGTCACAGTGCATAGTTCTGCACGCGGGGGCAGTGCCTCTCCTGACGGCGTTCCCTGGCGCGGGTGGTGGAACGAGCGCGGCGCCGCAGACCCGGGGGGGCCGCGACGCCGCGGGGCGGGTCGTTGGGGAAAGATCGGCCTAGTTGCAAACCGCGCCGTAGTTCGACAGTAGCAGCGCCAGGTCGGAGAGATCGACGTCGCCGTCGTCATCCAGGTCACCCTGGGCGTAGGTCGTGCCGGTGGTCGTGCCGTAGTTTGCGAGCAACTGGGCGAGGTCGGAGAGATCGACATCGCGGTCACAATCGACGTCGCCGGGGCAGTCGCACACGTCGCCGATCCCGTCATCGTCGCAGTCTTCCTGGGTGGGGTTGTAAACAAACGCGCAGTTGTCGGCGTCGTTCGCGATGTCGTCGCCGTCGAGATCGTCGTCACAGGCGTCGCCGATGCCGTCCCCGTCGGTGTCCTCCTGATCGGGGTTGTAGTCGTCGGGGCAGTTGTCGTCGTCGTCGGGGATGCCGTCCCCGTCGCTGTCGGTCCCGGCGTGGATGATGTCGAAGTGGAACCAGTCGCAGCCCGGGTTGTAGCTGGCGTTGGTGACCCAACCGGTGATGGTGCCGATCACGGGGACGTTGCCGCCTTGGCCGGCGGGCACGATCTCGGGGGGCGTGGCGCTGCCGGGCGGCACGACGATCGTGTAACGCGCGATGGTGAAGGTCCCGCCACCGGAGTCGTCCACGTCGTACCACAGCGCGGCCAGTTCGACGGCGGTCCGAATGGTGTAGGCGCGACCTAGCGGCGGCTGGCCGCTCTGGTTTGGCCCAATGACCGACGCGGCACACCAGTAGCTGTCAAACTCGAGCGCGGGGGCGAACGCGAAGTACCCGGGATCGGACGGGTCACCGTACGGGCCCAGGGTGTGCCGGAAGAACTCCACCGTCGGTTCGGTAAGCTCGGCGTTTGCGTCGGCCGCACCGAAGTCCTCATCGGGCTCGACCTGGACCTGGAGGTCGAAGGTGAAGTGTGTAACCCCACCGTCGAACGCGGGCTCGGTGGTGTCGTCGCCGGCGGAGACCGAAGAGTTGTCCACCGCGACGACGGAGACGTCGATGACGCCGGGCCCGGGCTCGTCACAGGCCGCGTCATCGTCGGGGCAGCCCCAGTCGCCGAAGAGGATTGCCAGGTCGGTCAGATTGCTGGCACCGTCGCCGTTCAGGTCGCCCACGCAGTCGCTGGGTGACATGCAGCCGTAGTCCGTCAGCAGGATGGCCAGGTCGGACCAGTCCGTGTCGCTGTCGCCGTCGATGTCGCCCACACAGTTGGGCGTTACGGTGAGCGTTGCCGGATCGCTGATTACGGAGCCGCAGGCGTTGGTGACCATGACGTCGTATTCACCGGCGTCGTCGGGGATGACCCAGTCGATCGTGTAGGAATCGTTGGTCGCGTCCGGGATATCGACGCCGTCTTTTCGCCACTGGTATTCCAGCGGCGGCGTGCCGGCGGCGACGACGACGAATGTCACCGGGTCGCCCTCGTAGACGGTCTGGCTCTGGGGGGGCTCGATGATGGTGGGCTCTTCGCAGGGGGCGTCGCCGCCGCCGTAGATCCGCAGATTGTCCACGGCCGCCGCGTCGGCGACGTGCTCGCCGGAAAGGTTTATGCGAATGGCGCGCAGCTCGCTGGCGTCCACGAAGTCCGAATGGACCTCGATACCGTCCAGCCAGATCGTGCAGTGGTTGGCTGCGATCTCGACCTCGATCTCGAGGAAGACCGGGATGCCGAACTCAAACGTTCCCAGCAGACCTCCGCCACCCGGCCGTGAGAACCTGATCTCGCCGTTTACATCGAATCTCACGCTGTGGCTGAGCGGCAGATCGAAGAGGATGGCGACGTCATCGTTGGGCCACGATCCGGCCAGCTCCTCGACGAGCACGTCCATCTCGATGTAGTACGTGTCATATGCCTCGTCGAGACCTCCTGGATAGGTGGCGCTGGTGACGAACTCGATCTGGTCGTAGCCGGTGGTGCCGTTGCCGAATGCGCAGGGCTGGTCGGTGAAGACGCCCAGCGCCGCAACGACGGTCGGGTCGCCGAACCAGATCGACGTGGGACGGTCGCGCGGGATATCGCCCGTACCGGTGACGGGCGGCTGCCCGACGATGTGTGGGGGGGTGCCGAAATCGACGTCGTACAGGAGGACGCCATCCGCCAGGGCGCCCGCGGGGATCAGCAAGAGGGCCACGGTCATCACAGTTGTTGAGGTGTTTCGCGTTCGCATTGTCTGTCTCCCTTGTGCGTTGGTTGTCTGTAAGGCTCGTGCGTTTTCACAGGCTTCGCCTACCGTTTCGGTCGCGTGTCCGAGCCCCACGGCTCGGCAGTGGTGGAAACGCCAGCGGCGGCGAAAGACGACGCGGTTTTTCAGTTTTTTCTTACGGGTCTGAGCGGGGA
>CAZDTB010000494.1:0-3741 GCA_964508075.1 uncultured Planctomycetales bacterium | reverse complement strand
CACGGAGCCCGGAACTGGGGGACCGACTTCCGGTCGGTCAGGTGTGACAGGCCAGAGGCCTGTCCCCCAGAAGCCGCGCATGCGCCGCGTCCCCGAGGTGATCGACTGCTGGTGGGACGCCGGCAGCATGCCCTTCGCCCAGTGGGGCTTCCCGCACGTCGAGGGCAGCATCCAGACATTCTCGCAGCGCTTCCCCTGCGACTTCATCAGCGAAGCGATCGACCAGACCCGCGGCTGGTTTTACGGCCTGCTGGCGATCAGCACGCTGCTCTACAGCCCGAAATCGGCGCAAGACGGCTTCCAATCGCGGTCTTGGTCAACGGATATTACACAGTCGCAGACCAAGAGCGGGTACCCGATGCCCTACCGCACCTGCATCGTTCTCGGCCACGTCATGGGCGAGGACGGGCTGAAGATGTCGAAGCGCACCGGGAACTACAAGGAGCCCGGCTACATCTTCGACCACTACGGCGCCGACGCGATGCGCTGGTACTTCTTCAGCGCCCAGACGCCGTGGACTAGCATCCGCTTTCAGGAAGCCGCGATCCGCGACAGCCAGCGCGAGTTCCTGGTGCGGCTGTACAACGTGTTCAGCTTCTTCAACATCTATGCGAATATCGACGGTTTCGATCCGGGGCTCAGCGACGAAGCGACGAAGCGACGGAGCGACGACGGGAAGGAAGAGCCGCGGGCTTCAGCCCGCGCGGATGCGACCGGTTGGAGACCGGTATTTGAGCGCAGTCAAATCGACCGCTGGATCACCAGCGAGTTGCATAGCACGGTCAAGTTCGTAAGTGACAGGATGGACCGCTTCGAGAACTACCCCGCGGCGGGGCGGCTGAAGGACTTCCTCGACGCCCTGTCAAACTGGTATGTTCGCCGCTCGCGCGAGCGGTTCTGGCGTGGCGAAAAGGACCAGGACAAGTGGGACGCCTACAACACGCTCTACGAGGTCCTCGTCACGCTCAGCAAGCTGATCGCCCCGTTCACGCCTTTCTTCGCGGAGACGATGTATCAGGGCCTGGTCAGGCACGAAGGCATGAAGGCACGGAGGCACGAAGGGGAGGGCAAAGATCCTCTTTGCCCGCTCAGCGTCCATCTGTGCGACTATCCCGAAGCCGACGAGGCGCTCATCGACGAGACACTGGCACAGGAGATGGACCTGGTTCGGCAAGTCGTCTCGACCGGCCGGGCTGCTCGAACGTCCGCGAAGCTCAAGGTCCGCCAGCCGCTGGCGCAGGTCGAGATCATTCTGGCGCGGAAGGAGTACGAGGAGCGACTCCAGGCTCACACCGACCTGATCGCCGAGGAGTTGAACGTCAAGAAGGTCGAGTTCACGCACGAGGCCGACCACTACGTCGAGTACCAGATCAAGCCCAACTTCAAGGCGCTCGGTCCGAAGTTCGGCAAGCTGGCACCGAAGGTCGGGGCCGCCCTCAACAACCTCGACGACCCTGCCGCCGCCCGCAAGAACCTCCTCTCGGAGGGCGAGTTTTCACTCACCGTTGACGGCCAAGCGGTAACGTTGACGAAGGACGAGGTGAGCATCCGCCTCGAGGCGAAAGCGGGCTGGGCGGCGGCCCAGAGTAGGGCCGGCGTGGTGGTGGTTAGCACCGAGCTGACGCCGGAGCTCCGCGAAGAAGGCCTGATGCGCGAGCTGATCCACCACGTGCAAGGCCTACGCAGGCAGCAGGACCTGCCCTACGAGGCTCGCGTGACGCTGCACGTCACCGGCCCGGACGACTTCCTCGAGATCGTCCGCCGCTTTACCGACACCATCAGCGCCGAATGCCTGGCCGAGCGGATCGAATTCACCACCCCAACCGTCGGCGACGTGCTGACCGCCAAGATCGAGCACCACCAGGTGAGGCTGGCTATCCACACCGTCTGACCGAGGGCGAACCTGGCACGCTTCGCGCTCAACGCCTGGCTGACGTAGCCGCCTTATACTTGCACTGACTTTCGATGTGGCCCGGCCGTGTCGGTTGTGGAGGCACGTCAACTAATCCGCACACGTATTCCCGATACATCCGATAGACTATGCAGCCAAGCCGGGGGCTGCGTCAGCCTTTCCGGACCCCAACGACCGTGGGATAATCAGCAGTCAGACCATGATGGCCGACCAGGAAGAATCGACAGCCCTACTGCCGGCCGAGACCCGGCCAACGCCCGCGCCCTTGTGGCACGTCATCCTACTGGATGACGACGATCATACGTACGACTACGTGATCGAGATGCTCGGGAAGGTCTTCGGCCACACTCCCGAGACCGCGTACCGGATGGCGTGCGAGGTCGACCTGACCGGGCTGGTGATCGTCGATACCACCTCGCTCGAGCGGGCCGAGCTGAAACGCGATCAGATTCACGCCTACGGCAAGGATTGGCGCTTGGAGCGGTCGGCCGGGTCGATGTCGGCTACAATCGAGCCTGCGGAGTAGCCGCTGGGTCCGTGAGCCGGTACAAAGGGGAGATGATCCAGACCGTGACCACCCGAACAGCCCAGCGCATCACACTGGCAGCCTGTCTGGCCGGCACGCTCGCCTTCTCCCTCGGTCTGGCGCAGACTCGTTCCGCCGGGCGCAACCCGGCCCTCTCGACGGCTGACCTGTTGGTCGATCTGGCACGCGACTGCGGGCTTAACTGTCGCGGGAAACAGACGACCGCCGACGTGCTGCGCGTCAAGACGCTATTGCGGTCCGCCTTGCGGCTCGACCCCCGCCAATCGCAGGCCTGCGTATGGCTGTATGAGTTGGCGGCACGCGGCGAGCAGCCGGACGAGGCGGCGGAGGTGCTTGCCAGGCTGGTCGCGGCTTACCCCGACAACGCCGCCGCCTTCGCGAACTGGCTCGAAATCGGACCGCCTGACGTGCAGACGGCCGAGCAGCGGCAGAAGTGGCTGACCGAACTGCTCGACCGGCCACAGCCGCCGGATAGCCGGGCGCTGGTGCATACACACCTGGCGCGGATTGCGTTGCAGCAGGTCGATCAGGAAACAGCGCGCACACACTTGAGCGAGGCCCTGCGCCTCTGGCCCGACTGCCCGGACGCGCTGTTGCTGGGGTTAGAACTGGTGACGCCCGAGGTGCCCCCGGCCCGACGGCTGGAGGCGGCCTTGCGGGCACTGCGGGCAAACCCGGTGCAGGTGGAGCTGGCCTGGCAGGCCGGGTTGCTGCTGGATGAGATCGGGTTTGCCGACCAGGCCCTGACGTTCTACGAGCATGCCCAGAGCGTACACGCGGCCGCCGGCTCCGGCGGGCCGCTGCCGCCGGATAAGCTCTTGCAGCTTTCGCACAACGCGCTGGCCCGGGGTGACCGCGACGCTGCTCTGGAGTACGCGCAGCAGGCCACCATCGCCGAGCGGGGGACGTACGAGGCGCGTTTCCATCTCTACTGGCTGCTGTCCAAGAACACGCTGCCGGAGACCATCGCTCAGGCCCGGGCCGCATTGGCCGAAGAGCTGGCGGTTGTGAAGGAGCCGGCCGAGTGGCCGGTTGAGATCGTTTCGCAGGCGGCTTGGTTTCACTGCATCATTGATGAGCAGCCGCAGCGGGCGCTGATGCTGGCTGAAGACGCCGCCGCGCGGGCCCCGGGTGACATTTTCGCCACGCGCGTGCTCGGGTGGGCGCAGGCTCTGAACAGGCGTGACGAGGAAGCCAAGCAGACGCTCGAGCCGATCGCAAAGACCGATCCCTACGCCGCCTACCGGCTGGCAAAGCTCCTGCTTGAGACGGGGGATGCGGA
>CAZDTB010000493.1:0-3745 GCA_964508075.1 uncultured Planctomycetales bacterium | reverse complement strand
TCTGTATCTTCGGATCCTTCATCAGATCCGGGGCCATCATGCCAATGATCGGCACCATCTGGAGGATGCTGCCCAGTTCCTCGCCGAGCTTGGTCAGATCGGTGAACGAGAGCGAGGTCACGCTGCCCTCGGGCAGGATGCCTTCCTTCAGGAAGCGCTCGTTCTTGGAGAAGTTCGTCAGTTTGCCGGCCGCCACCTCCGTGGTGGTCATGATCATGTCGGGGCTTGAACCGATGAACAGCCACCCGTCTTTCACGCCGATCGTCGGCTTGCCGATCGGAAGCATGGCCAGCATCGGGTGCACCACGGTCTTGAAGCCCTCGGCGCCCTCGATCTCGGCCTCGACGATTGAGCCGTTCTGATTCGCCAGCATCGGCGTGGCCAGCGCGGCCAGCCGGTCGATGATCTCGCGCGCTTTGGCCTCATCACGAACGCTCAGCATCAGGACAAAATCGGAGGGGCTGTAGGGCGTCGGCCCCGGCACGGAGAACGTCGTGAACCCGCCGCCAATCCAGCCGATGATATCATTCTCGATATCCCAGCCGGTCTCCACTTTCATCGCCTCCAGTTCGGCGATCACCCCCTCGCCGGCGGGCACGTCTTCGCGGATGGTTTTCATGACCGCCCGGTACAGCGCGGGCAGGTCGATGCCGCTGCACACCGAGAACTCGCCGGCGTTCTCCGGCACGTACTTGAGCGGATCGGCCAGCGGTTTGTTGCCGGCAACGACCGGATAGAGGGCACGCGATTCGGCGGCGTCGCGCAACACCGTGATCGAATCGGTAGTCCGCTTCATCCCGTAGGTCGTGGTAACCTCCGCGGTGTACTCGAAGATGTCGAGCCCATCGAGGATCTTGTCCGGCAGGGCCTTCCACTTGAGGAAATCCTCGTGGCCTTCCTCGCCCTCGGCGGGGGCACTCGCTTCGACCATCGCCATGGCACCGTTGAGCATCATGCGAACTTGCGCCATCAGCCGCGCGATGTCGCAGAAGAAGATCTCGTCGGTCGGGTTCGGGAGCTTCTGGAAAGCTTCCTTAAAGCGCGCCGAGGCCGCCAGCGGCTCGCCTCCCTCGCCCCGCAGCAGCGCCAGGGTCTGCTCACAGATCGTCGGCCCGAAGCCGATCAGGATGACCTCGCCATGCCGAGCCAGCGTCAGACCGACCGGGAAGGGCGCGCCGACAATCGCAACGTTATGGATGATCGTCTCGCCGTCCTCCTGGGTGGTGAGCTGAAAATCTTCCGGGCTGAGCCCCACGAGTGTCTTGAGAACCCCCCCGAGACCTTCAAAGCTGTCCTTGAGCTGGTCCTCCGGGGGCATGAACAGCAGCACGAACTCGGTGGTCGGGAAGCTCAGCTTCATGCCCATCGCGAATTCGCGCTTGCCGAGGCTGGCCCAATCCACCGCCGTCCACAGGTCGTACATCTGCTGCCACTGCTCTTCGAAACCCTCCAGCTGGGCACCCGGCGGGAGCTCGTCCTGGCGAATGGCCTTGAACAGGCGCTTGATGTCCCGGTCGAAGCGGACCTTCCGCACCTCCTCCCAGACCCGCGCGAGCTGCTTGTTCACGAACTCCTTGCCCTCGTGATCGCGCGCGTGGACGACCAGGAAAGCGTCGGCGGGGATGGCCTTGGTGAGCGTGAAGTCCTCGATGCCCTTGGCCCGCGCCGCCGGCAACACCACCGTCAACGCCAGAGCAACCGCCAGGGTGTTTCTCATGCGTCCCAGAATCGTTCTCATACTGTTGTTCTCCTCATGCAGATGGCTCGACCCGGCCACAATGGCTCGCGAATTCGCGAATTCTAGCCACAGCCGGGTATTTCCAACAACCGTATCCAACAAAACTCACCGGACCGCAACGACCTCGCGGCACCACCTTCTCGGGCAACGCTGCTGGATGGGTGGCCCATGGCTTCAGCCGTGAGGGACGCGAATCGAAGCCCTATTCGCGTCCCCCACCTCTGAAGAGGTGGGCCACCCTTCGCGTTGTCTGTCATTCCATGCGACACACAGCCCTAGCGGCGTCGCTTCTTCGGGCGACGGTGCTGGCCTTTCGGGTCCCAGGCGCCGTCGTTACGACGTCGGGCGGCGACCTTCGGCCGGGCGTCCGCCGCCGTCACTTTCAGCTCCGGCGAGTCCTTTAACTCCGCAATATGATCGCGCAGCGCCGCCGCCTTTTCAAAGTCCAGCTCCTCGGCGGCCTGCAACATCTCCTTCTCCAGCTCCACGATCAGCTCTTCACGATCGTAGTCACCCTCTTCCGCGTGAACCGCCTCGCGCACCCGCCGCATCGCCGATACTTCCGTCAACAGCCCCTGCCGGATGGCCTTGCGGACGGTGTCGGGCGTGATGCCGTGCTGCTGGTTGTACTTCACTTGCAGCTCGCGGCGACGATCGGTCTCGTGGATCGCCCGCTGCATCGCCTTGGTTACCTTGTCGCCGTACAGATACACGGTGGCGTTGACGTTGCGGGCACAGCGGCCGATGGTCTGGATTAGTGCGGTTTCACTGCGCAGGAAGCCTTCCTTGTCAGCGTCGAGAATCGCCACCAGCGAGACCTCGGGCAGGTCGAGCCCCTCGCGGAGCAGGTTCACGCCGACCAGCACATCGAATGCGCCCTGGCGCAGCTCACGTAGGATCTCCACGCGTTCGAGCGTGTCGATCTCGCTGTGCAGATATCGTCCGCGCAACCCGGCCTGCTGAATGTACTGCGACAAATCTTCCGCCAGCCGTTTCGTCAGCGTGGTCACCAGAACCCGCTCACCCCGCTGGGCCCGCTCATTGATTCGCTCCAGCAGGTCCGGCACCTGACCACGCGCCGGCCTCACTTCGACCACCGGGTCGACCAGCCCCGTCGGCCGGATGATCTGCTCCACCACCTCGCCGCCGCACTTCTGCAACTCCCACGGGCCCGGCGTGGCGCTCGCGAACAGCACCTGGTCCCACATCGCCTCGAATTCCTCGAAGCGCATCGGGCGATTGTCCAGGCAACTCGGCAGGCGGAAGCCGTGCTCGACCAGAACTTCCTTCCGCGACCGGTCGCCGCTGTACATCGCTCCGATCTGCGGGATCGTCACGTGTGACTCGTCCACGACCAGCAGGAACTCCTGGGGGAAATAGTCGACCAGTGTGTATGGCTTCGCACCCGGGGGCGTGCCGTTCAGGTGCCGCGAGTAATTCTCAATCCCGCTGCAATACCCAACCTCGAGCAGCATCTCGACATCGTACTTGGTCCGCGCCAGCAGTCGCTGGGCCTCGAGCAGTTTACCCTGGTGCCGTAACTGCATCACGCGCTCATCCAGCTCTGCTCGAATCCCTTCCACCGCGCGCTGCAAATTGTCTTCGGGCAGCACGTAGTGCACGGCGGGATAGATGAAGATGTACTCACGCTCCTGCAAGACGGTGCCGGTCAGCGGGTGGATCAATGAGACCCGCTCCACCTCGTCACCGAACAGCTCGATCCGGATCGCATATTCCTCGTACGCGGGGCACAGCTCGATCACGTCGCCGCGCACGCGGAACGTCCCCCGCCGCAGTTCGGTGTCGTTGCGGTCATATTGCAGCCGGACGAATTTCCTGAGCAGTTCGTCGCGCTCCAACTGGTCTCCGACCCGCACGGAAACCACGCTGGCCTTGTACTCATCGGGCGAGCCCAGCCCGAAAATGCACGAGACGCTGGCGACGACGGCGACGTCGGATCGCGAGACGAGCGAACTGGTTGCGCTGAGGCGCAGACGATCCAGATCG
>CAZDTB010000492.1:0-3746 GCA_964508075.1 uncultured Planctomycetales bacterium | reverse complement strand
GTCCGGGGCTACCAGCACGTTCTCGGACCCATCGAGTCAGCCAGCGCTCACTTTGCGGAGAGAGTGCTTTCGAGGGGCATCTCCCCATCCGAGCCACCCTATCGCAACGCGCTGTTTCACCTGCTCCTCACCCAAACAAGCTGCTTTCGGTACTGGGGCGAAGGCATTTGGACCGACTACGGGCGCGAATTGTGCCGCCGCACGCTGGCAATCCTGGAGCATGACTTCTGATCCCGTGCCCATCCAAAGCCTCCCCCGGCGTCGTCGGAACGGCGAACGAGGGCGACCGACATCGCTGGTGGGCGGATCGCCGCGAGTTCGCTTCTCATCCGGATCGGCAGATCGCCAAGAACCGCGACAGCCCCATGACAATCACCGAGCTCTCTGCCTATCAGAAGACCTCGCAGGCGAAACTCCACAAGCTGGCGCAGGAGGACACCCGACACGCACGCTGGTCGCGGGCAACGGGCCGTTGGAGATGACCGGGCTGTAGGTGCTGAAGCGGCCAATCGCCGGGAACAACACGGCCGGCCAGGATGTGGACGCCACCAGCCGCCCGGGCGCGTGGTTCGGCTCAAATGTCGTGTTGCCGAATCTGCGGAAGACAAGGGCATCGCGGAGCCGATCTACGAGCTGGACCTGAAGGGCGGCAGCAGCTACCACAACCTGGGCAAGTTTGGGCGATTTGCTGCTGGAAACCCTGATCCGTCAGAGAAATGCGTCGACTCAGGCCGCAGGTGAGTTTCCGCCGCCCCAGCAGCCCGGCAGGCCGCTGCGTGAGCCCCTGCCTATCCTCCCTAAACCTCGCTCATCCCCGCGGTGATGGCGAACCGCATCGCCTGCTCGATGGACATAGCGATGGGTTGAACGGCCGAGCGCGGGACCATCGTCGTAAAGCCACCGATCTGGTAGCTCATCGGCAGATAGACCGCCACGGTGTCGTCGCCGCCGATCCCGGCCGGCAGATCGCCGAAGTCCTCTCGCGTGATAAACCCGATGAGGCGCAGCGGGGTGTTCGCAACGGTCACCATGACGGCCTGGCGCATCGTTTTCGTGTCGGAGCCCGAGAAGAAGCCCATCAAGTCGCGCACGGCCCCATACAGTGCCTTCACCAGGGGAATTCGCTCCACGAGCCGCTCGCCCCATTGAAACACCTTGCGAAAAAGCCACGCCCTCATCAGCACGCCGATTACGAACACCAGGACCAGCCCGGCCACGACGCCCATCCCCGGCCAGTACAGGCTGCCGGGGATAAGCAGCTTCAGTCCGCTTCCCAGGAAAGACTCGGCGGTGCTGCCCAGCCAGTACAGTACATAGAGCGTCACCGTGACCGGCAGAACGGCGGCCAGCCCGGTGAGAAACAGCCTGACGACCAGCTTCATGTTCGTTATCCTTTCGAAAGCCCGGGCGCTGATTCATCAAGTGGATCGTCTGACCAAGTGGCGCGTAACAGGAGATGGCTCATACGGTCATGCTTCTTCTGGCGGCGCGAGCCTCGCCACTCAAGCGAGACTTCAGCGCAGGCCGTGCAACATCATGTTTTCCTGTGAAGCTCCAGAGGCTGACACAATCCGCAGATTCCGTCGAAGAGGCTATTGCTTCCTCGTTGCGCGTGTGACGGGCGATGCGCCCAGGCTGAAGATTACGACCTCTTCGCCGTTTACGGTGCTGACGTCGTGGTGGAGGCTCGATACGCGGACCCCGGTGACCTCCTGGACCATCGCCTCCAGCATGGGCCGCGCCGTCTCGATCAACTGGGTCCTGACCTGTTTGAGCAGGTCCCGGCCCTTTTCACCTGGAAGCGATTTGACCAGATGCTGTTCGGCCGCGGTCAATACACCCTGGAGGCGGACCACGAGCAGATCACCGATCAGATGCGTTTGAATGTGCTTGGGGCCCCGACCCATGAATTCTTGTTCAAAGCGACCGATCCCCTCGGAAATGGCGGCCTCGGTTTCTCCCTGTGTTCTCATGGAGGCCTCGGTGGCTGGCAAGAAAGCGACGGCGATTCTGGCCTGAAAACGCAGACCTTCGTCCGCCAGACCGGCGTAACGCACCCGGGGGCATTGTTCTCCCGGCAACCTGAGGATCATCTTATCCGATGCGGAATGGAGGTCCAGTTGCTTTCCTCTTCCGGCGTGGTATACTACTAACGCTGAGTGGAGCAACCCGAATTGCGAGGCGGCTCCGATCGGCATGTGAATCGGATGACTAGGTGAAGGGCAACTCGGCTTCGCCGGGCGGCCCGATGAAAAGTAAGCCGACGTGGTCGAGCACCCGAGGGTGTTTGGCCACGTCGGCTTTTTTTACGCCGGTTTTCTCAGCAACCTCTAACACCGGAGTCACGATCATGAGTGGCAAGGCAGACGTGGTAAAAGGCCGACTCAAGGAAACCGCCGGCATATTGAGCGGCAGCGAAAAGCTCCGCGCGGAGGGCAAGACCGACCAGCGGGTCGGCGAGGTCAAACAAGTCGCCAAGAAGACCGCCGACAAGGTCGAGAAAGCCGCGAAGAAAGTACGAAAGTACGGTTGTCGCAGCGTGTGAACTGGCACGGGTATGTTTAGGGCCGGAAGGGCCCGAGCTTTACCAAAGTGAAAAGGAAAGACCATGAGCACACTTGGATGGGTCGTTTTGATCGTCGTGTTGGTCCTGCTGTTCGGCGGAGGTGGCCGCTATTATTGGACCCGCAGACGAGTGTAAGAAGTGTCCTGAACAATGAGCACGTTAGGTCTCGAGCCGCACGCCTAGCGGCGTGATCACGCTTTTCGTGAAGAAGTCGCAGGCAATGAGCGAATTCACGTGGAGTTGGATGAACTTCCGCCAGACCGTCTCCTCGGCGCGCCCGCGGCGCGTCGGCGATGGCGTGAGACCTTCATCCTTCAGCATCCTGCGAACCGACGAACGGCCAATCCGCAGCCGCAGCTTCCGGAGCTCGCCAATGATCCGCCGGTAGCGCGACATGGTGAAGGTCGAGATGAAGATAACGGGCGATACCGGCCTTCCGTAGCCGGCCGGTCCTCCCGCAGGACGGCATAATGCGAGGTTGCATCCCCAGGAAAATGAAACGCGTTGGAGCAACGATAATCCTCGGGTTGCTGGCGGTGGGTGGCCTCAGCGGGTGCTTCACCATCGGCTGGATGGCAACGAAGGCCGGCACGAAGGCGGTGGCCGACCAGGAGAGCCCCGGTCAGGGGCCTGTTCTGCGCGCCGTGGAAGGGGGGGCGCGCAAGACCAACGAGGCCATGCAAACTGTCGATAAGGCCAAGTCCGACGCTTTGCACAAAGTCAAGGAAGCCGTCACTGACTGACCGGGATCCGACGCGAGGAGCACACGCCAATCCTCACGATCGACGTATGGGAACATGCTTACTACCTGAAGTACCAAAACCGCCGAGCGGACTGGGTCGCTGCGTGGTGGAACCTGGTGAACTGGGACAGGGTGGCTGAACTGTACGACGCAGCACGGACGTGACCCGAGGGACGGGTCCTGGGAATGCGCGTCAAGCAGGTGCGTGTGCCCCGGTGCCGAGTGAAAGCGAACTCGGTTAGGCGCGGAGGACTCGACTGCGCTAGAGTTGCCGCTCAATCCAAGCCGAGATACGCTTCATGCTCTCGGGCGGCGTTGGCGAGCGACGCCGGCCCTCACACGCTTGGCGTGCACTCTGGACCGGCGTTGCTCGCGTGCGTGGACCGCATGTAAACGCCGGTCGAATATTGCAGCGCCTGGCGGGTGAAAAGTGCAGCG
>CAZDTB010000491.1:0-3782 GCA_964508075.1 uncultured Planctomycetales bacterium | reverse complement strand
CCGTCTAAACCGAGCAGGCGCACGTCGCGTACGAATCGGCCGATCTCGCCATAGCGTCCGCCGGCGTTCATCCGCACGGCCCCGCCGATGGTGCCGGGAATTCCGGCGAGAACTTCGAGCCCGACCAGGTCACGCTTGAGCGTCGCGCTGATCAGCCCGGGAAAATCAGCACCCGCTCCGGCACGCACGATCTCACCGTCGAATTCGACGCGTTCGAAGGTCGGCCCGCACAAGTGGAATACGACGCCGTCGAAGCCCGTGTCGCGTACGATGACGTTCGCCCCCCCACCGAGGATTCGCCAGGGGATATCGTTCTCGAGAGCGCGTTTGAGCAGGGTGGCCAACTCGTCTTCGTCGCGCGGCTCGCAGAACCAGCGCGCCGGTCCGCCGAGCTTGTACCAGGTGTACTCGCGCAGCGGGACGTCAGTGCGGACGATTTTCTCGAAGCCGCTGAACCAGCTCATCGGCCACCTTCCAGATATCGCCGGCGCCCATGGTGATCGCGAGGTCGCCCGGCTTGAGGTCGCTTATTAACGTGTGGATGATCGTCTCGAATTCGGGGATGTGCACCGCGTGCCCGCCGGTCGCTCGGATCTGCTCGACCAGGTCGGCGGCACAAACGGCCTGTCGTTCGCGCTCACTGTCGCGTACGAAGTAGATCCGCGGGACGACCACGAAGTCGGCCAGCTCGAAGCTGCGCGCAAAATCGTTCAGCAGGAAGCGCGTCCGCGAATGCTGGTGCGGCTGAAAGACGCACCACACGCGCCGCGGCTCGAAGCGCTGGCGGGCAGCCTTCAGGGTCGCCCGAATCTCGGTGGGGTGATGCGCGTAGTCGTCGACGACGGATACGCCGTTGACCTCGCCTTTCAGCTCTAATCGCCGCTGGGCCCCGCGAAATTCGCACAACGCGCTGCTGATGTGGACCCACGACACGCCCACGTGTGACGCCAGCGCGGCGACGGCCAGCGCGTTGGAGACATTGTGTTCGCCGGCAATGCCCAGCCACACCCGGCCCAGCGCTTCGCCGTTGTGGCGCGTGGTGAATTCATAACGCCCGTCGCGCAGGTTCAGCTCGACGGCTTGCCAGGTATCCCGGGGAGCGAAGCCGAACGTCTCCACATTGGCGCCGAGGTTGTTCGCGATCGCGTGGCAGTTGGGGTCCTGTCCGTTAATGACTACCAGCCCGTCGGGAGGCACGAGGTTCGCGAACTGCTGGAACGCCTGGGTTATCGCCGCCAGATTTTCGTAGCAGTCCAGGTGATCCTCCTCGATGTTGAGGATCGCCGCCGCCCGCGGCCGCAGGTTGAGAAACGAACGATCGTATTCGCAAGCCTCGGCGATAAAGTGCGGTCCGTCGCCGACGCCGCTCCCGCCCCCGAGCTGCTGCGACTCGGCCCCGACGACGAAGCTCGGATCGAGCCCGGCTTTTCGCAGCACGAACGCCAGCCAGGCCGTGGTAGTGCTCTTGCCGTGCGTACCACTGACGGCGATGCCGTGGCTCTGCGCCATCAAAGCCCCGAGCAGTTGCGCGTATTTGATCACGGTGATGCCACGCCGCCGGGCTTCAACGAGCTCGGGATGCTGCTCGGGAATGGCGGCCGATGCGACCAGCAGTTCGGTTTCGGGTGGGACCGTGTCGGCGGTTTGTTGGGTCGTGACGCGCGCCCCGCTTTCGGCCAAACGCGTAAGAGCGGCCGATCCGAGCCCGTCGGTTCCACTGACACGTGCCCCGCGCCGCAGCAGAACCGCGGCCAGTCCGGCCATGCCGCTGCCGCCGATCCCAACCATGTGGACGCGGACGTCACGGAAATGGAGGGGCGCTTGCCATCCTGGCGCGCCGGGAGACTCTGACACTGTCGCGGCTTCCTTGACCTAGATTACGAGGATAACACGTTTCGCGCCGTGGGCAACCGCTTTCTGGTGGACCCGTGCGAACCTGAAGAACGTAGCGTCGGGTCTCCGTGCCCGACGTAACCGCCCGGGAAGACCCTCGCCATTCTACGTTGGGCACGGAGACCCAACGCTACACACGCCACAGCGGACCGCCTGAACTGTCATGCACCCCGTCCGAACCGGTCTGATGAATTGCCCGTACTCGTTCTCAGGAACTTTTCCAGCTCGCCTTTGCAGTTTCCCGCCTTGCGCGGTAGACAACCGTAGCGTCTGCCACGGGCGGCGGACGCTACACGAACTTCACCGTGCAGGTTACGCCGAACTCGATGCTCGACGCCCCCGACATCGTGAGGCCCGCACCGCCTGGCCATCGGCTGCGCAGTCTGCTTTCGCTCATGAGCTTTACCTTGGCGCTCGTGCTGCTGGCCGCGACGTTTTTCCTGATGAGCCCGCCGACCGGCGGAGGTTACTCCGGGGCGATTCCGTGGCCGGAAGGCTCGATTCTCAAACGGGTCACTGACTTGATGTCGCTGGGCGGGACCGTCGCCACGATTCGCGGCGTCGAGATCAAGGACTTCGCGTTTCACCTGGCAACGGTCGCGGCACTTGTGCTGCTGGCGGGCCGGGCGCTGGTCTCCGGTCTCCTGCCGCCCGAGCGACGGACGGCGAAGCGCGCCTGGTTCGTGGGTCAGGCCTTTCTGGCCGGATGGGTGCTGCTCTCGCTGGCGAGCAGCCAGTGGTCCGGTGACGCCAATCTCTCACTCGGCCAGGCCGCCCTGTACGGACTGGCACTGGCGTGGGCAATCGCACTGTCTTGGAGCCTGGAAAGTCGCGATCTCCCGCGACTACTTTGGGGTTACGTGATCATCGCGGCGGTCGGGGCGGCTCTATGCGTGTGGTACTTCTACGTCAGGAACCCACACCACCGTCCCGGCTTCCCGATCGGCAACCCCAGCGCGCTCGCGTCGTGCATCTTGCCCGCGATCCTGATCGCGGGCGCGGTGCTGGTCGGATCGATCTGGACGCTGGGGCAGCGGAGCGAACCCACCAATTGGCGACGTCTGATCGCCGCCGCCGCCGCGCTGCTTCCGCTGTGCTGGTGCTTCGGGCTGGCCGGATCGCGCGCCGCTTTGGTCGGGCTGGTCGGCGGCATCGCGGGCGTGCTGTTTCTGCGGGCGCAGCGACGGATTCGCTGGATCATCGCGGTGGGAGTGTTGTTGACGGCGTCGCTCGGGGGGTGGTATTTCTCATCCGCCAAGCAGGACTTTGCCATGGCCCGTGGCGCGACGATTCGCTTTCGGATCTACGCGTGGCAATACGCGGCCGGCCTGTGGAGCCAGCGCCCGATCAGCGGCACGGGCGCCGGCAGCTATCCGCGTCTGGCGAGCGCCCTTTCGGTCGGGGACCGCATCCTGGACCCGGCCGCCTTTCAGGCTCAGGAGGGGCTGGTCGAGCACGCCCACAACGAACTCTTCGAGATCTTCACCGAGATCGGTCTGGTGGGCGGCGTCACCTTTGTCGCCGGCTACCTGGCGACCCTCGTTGCCGCCTCGGCACTGCTGCGGACCAGCCTCTCGCCCGAGCGACGCTGGTTGTTGCTGGGGCTGGTGATGAGCGTGATCGCGCTGCTGGCAGATGCAATGTTCGGCGTCGGGCTGCGTCTGCCCGGAACACCAGCCGTCCACTACACGCTGCTCGGCGTGCTGTGGGCCGCCTGCCGCTCGGTATCCAAGCATCGACCAGACGAGCGAGCGGTTACGGAGAGCTGGGTGCGGAGCATGGTCCTGCGGCGCTACGGTCTCACCGGCCTGGCCCTGGCATGCGCGCTGGCCGCCGCGTGGTTGTCGATACGGAACTGGGGCGGCGTATGCTCCGAGTACGCCGCCGCC
>CAZDTB010000490.1:0-3800 GCA_964508075.1 uncultured Planctomycetales bacterium | reverse complement strand
ACGCAACTTCGGCATCCGCAAGAACCTGCTCGAATACGACGAGGTCCCCGATGAGCAACGGCGCAACTTTTACGAGATGCGCCAACGCGTGCTCGACGGCCGCGACCTGAGCGAATTCATCTGGGAGATGATCGACGAGACCGTCGCCGGCGCGGTCGACCGCTATTACGACCTGCAATATCCCGCCCAATGCGTCGCCGAGTGGGTCGGCCAGAACACGGCGATCGCGATCGAGGCCGGCCGACTCGACACCAGCGAGCTGGCGGTCCTCCGCGACCAGGTCCGCGATCTGGCAGCCGGCGAAGTCCGTGGAAACGTGCAGCGCACCTTCGGCGAGTACGTCGACCCCGACATCCCACCCGACGAATGGGAAGTGCGCGGGCTGCTCTCGTGGATCGCCCCATACGGGCTCAGCCTGACCCAGCGCCAGGTCCGCGAGGAAGACCCCAACGACCTGCGCGACCGCATCGTCGAGGCGGCCTTGAAGAAAACCGAAGAGCAGGATCTCACCCCGCTCGAGCAGTTCGTCGACAAGACCTTCGCCCGCGCTCGGCTGGCCCGCTGGGCCCAGGAGAAGTTCGGCATCTCGGTCCCGGTCGAAGAACTTATGAAGGCCTCGCGCGAGGAAGCCGAGCGAGTCCTCCGCGAGCATATGCGCGGAGCATACCGCAAACGCGAGGTCGAGTACCCCGTCGGCGCCGTGATCGAGTACGCCCTGGAGCGCGGCGGCACCAACGTCAACGCGGTCTACGAGCAGATCGCAAGGTGGGCCAACCTCAAGTATCGCACGAGCTGGACCTACGAGCACTTTGCCGGAAAGGACCCGAAACAGATCTTCCAGGAGCTGACGGCGCTCAACGAAGACTACATGCGCAACGGCCGGCTCGACGGCGAGATCGACGCGGCGATACAGCAGCACGAGGGCGACGCCATCGTCAACTGGGCCCGGCAGCGCTTCGGGCGCGTGGTTGAGACCAGTCCGATCGAGCCCGCGGCCCCCGACCTGCGCGAGCAACTGCAACGCTGCGGCTACGAGATGCTGCGCTACGAGCTGACCATGCTCGAGCGCATGGTCCTGCTGACGACCTTCGACGCCGTCTGGAAAGACCACATGTACGCCATGGACCTGCTCCGGCACGGGATCGGCCTGCGCGGCTACGCGGAACGCGATCCGAAGATCGAGTACAAGCGGGAAGGCACGCGCCTGTTCAACGAGCTGCTCAGCAACATCCGCGAGCGCGTGACCGACCTGGTCTTCAAGGTCCAGGTCTCGGTGCGCCCCGACCTCGACGACGACGCCCTCGGCGGCGGCGTCCCCGCGCGGACCCCGGATACCGGCGGCGGCGCTTACGCCCAGATGACCGCCCAGCACGCCGACGCCACCAACGTCGGCTTCTCCTCCGCCGCCGAGGACCACGACGCCGCCATGCGCAAGCAGGGCGAGGGCGGAAAAGCCCAAACCATCCGCCGGGCTACGCCCAAGGTCGGCCGAAACGATCCCTGCCCCTGCGGGTCCGGCAAGAAGTACAAGCACTGCCACGGCAAACGAACCTGAGCCTGACCTCCGGGAACTGGTATACTGTCAACGTGGTGACCGGCGACGACCGCGCCCCCCGGCTGCGCCCCCTGCCGGTCGGTCGCCCGCAGAAAAAGCGGCGGAAAGGAAACGGAAATCGGTGACGGTCCCTAGTCGTCTCGGTCCCTAATCGTCTTGCTGATCGTCTTGGGGGTAAGGTCCCCCCCCCAAGCCATCCAACCGCCCGCGCAAGGTCGCTGGACGAGGACACCGCCCTGCACAAAACCGACCGCGGCGATTCTGCTTGAAGCTTGTGCCAAGATTACTGTAGAATCAACCACAGCGTTGGGTTGTTACTTTGCACCACCCAGGCTTTTCGTGCATTCGACCGGACCGGGAGCTGCGTAGCTCCATCCGAGAGTCTGATAGGCTGAACAGGAGGAAGATCATGAAGCGCTTCGTGGTGATTAGCCTGGTCATGTTACTGGCCCAGGTTGCATCGGCCGACACGGTAATCTCCGAGTGGATGTACTCGGGCGGGGACGGCGAGTTCGTCGAGTTCACTAACATTGGGCCCGACCCGGTGGACATGACGAACTGGAGCTACAGCGACTCCGATGCAGAGCCTGGTGATGTGGCGTTTCTCGACGTTTTCGGGGTGGTCCAGCCGGGGGAATCGGTGATCTTGACCGAAGCGGAGCCGTCCGACTTCCGGACTGCCTGGGCGCTCGGCGCCGGCATCAAGATTTTCGGCCCGAATACAAACAGCAACCTCGGCCGCAACGACCAGATCAACCTCTACGATTCAGCCGGTGTCCTGGTCGACCAACTGGGCTACGGCGACGAGGATTACCCGGGCACGCCGCGCACGCGGTACAGCAGCTGCAACATCCCGGCAACCGACTACGACTACACGGTTGCACAGACCACCTGGGTCCTGGCCGAAGTGGGCGACGCCTACGGCTCGTGGTCCTCGTCCGGTGGTGACGTGGCCAGCCCCGGCACCGTCATCCCGGAACCGACCACGCTGGTGTTAGCCGCGCTTTGCGGGTTGATGATCGCACGCCGTTGCCGGTAGGCTCGCTCAATCGCCGGCATAAACCGTACTAGGCGTGGCCGCACGCGCGATGTATCTGCCGAAAAGTGAGGAATGTGGCGCGAGCGGGCGGCAATCCAGATGACCGGCCGCGCTGCCAGATCGACATACGTGACAGCGGCGGCGGCGCCTCCAGGAAGACAGGCGAGCCAGCCGCGGCGTGCTTGAGAGTGGCATTGATGAATGACCACGCGGAAGGAGGTAGCGCATGCTACGAGCGCTAGCACTGGCATTGTGCGTTTCTCTTGCGGTCCAGACCAGTAGCGCCGACTTCTCGATATACGCGTATGGCGACTTCGACCAAGACGGCGACGTCGATCTGGATGATTTCGAGGTGTTCTGCGGCTGCTTCGGCGGGCCAGACGTGTCGTACGACCCACCTCTGCCAGACTGCACCCTCGCCCCGAATGACAGCGGGTTCCTTGCTGCCGATGTGGACAGGGACGGCGACGTGGACGTGATCGACTTCATGTCCCTTCAGATCTGTTACAGCGGCGCTGGCAATCCGGCCGACCCCTCCTGCGCACCGTGGTCCGACGTGACTGAAATTATTCTGAACGGCGATTCAATTATAGCTAATGGCAGCTGCGTCACCGTGGAGGGTACCACGGCTACGATCACCTGCGAAGGCACTTACATCATTACGGGCACGCTCGACGATGGGCAGATCGTCGTGAATACTCTGGATCCCGGTGTGGTGGAGTTAATCCTGAACGGAGTCGACATCAGCAACTCCACAACCGCTCCCATCTACGTGATGAGTGCTGCGAACACAACCATCGTTCTGGCTGACCAGACGGCGAACTACTTATCTGACGCGGACACATACCAATACCCGGATCCGAACGACCCGGAACCGGATGCCGCCCTGTTCAGCAAGGACGCGCTGACGATCTCCGGCCCGGGCGCGCTGACCGTCCACGGCAACTACCTGGATGCTATTGCCGGCAAGGACGAAGTGATCATCACAGGCGGCGCGATCAATGTGATCGCGGCGGATGACGGCATCCGCGGCCGGGATTACCTGCTGGTCCAGGACGGGGAGATCACGGTTACCTCCCAGGGCGATGGCCTGAAAGCCACGAACGATGAGGATCCGGCGCTGGGGTACATCGTGATCGAGCAAGGGTCCTTTCAGATCACTTCCGGCGGGGATGCCATTGCCGCCGAGACCGACGTGACCATCGC
>CAZDTB010000489.1:0-3806 GCA_964508075.1 uncultured Planctomycetales bacterium | reverse complement strand
CCTCTCCCGGAATGACATTGCCTGGTGGGCGGTCCATCCGGGCGGCACGGTCGTGTTGGCCCAAGTCGCCAAGGAACTGGAACTTGCCGACGAGGCCCTGCGCTTTTCCTACAACGTCTTCGAGAACTACGGTAACATGTCGTCACCTTCCGTTCTGTTTGTCTTGCGGGAGATCCTGAACAGCGGCCGGCCACAACCCGGCCAAAAAGGGATGCTCCTCACGTTCGGTGCCGGCTTCTCCGCCTTCGCGGCGCTCATGGAATTTGCGTCCGCTTGAACTCGGGTGACTGATCATGCAATCTTTGCCACCCACTGGGCGACGAGGCCCAGCAAAACGCTCGTGGCGGCGCTCACGGGCACCGTCCTGACGCGCGTGGGGATTACCGTCCTAAATCGTCATTCACCCTCACGCGACAGCTCTGGTCTGGCGGCGTGCGCGGGCGTGGTTTCGGTAGCGGAGGTAATGGTCGACTTCGCACATCAGTTCGTCGATGGTGGTACAGCGATGATTGCGGGTCACTTCGGCATGCAGATCCAGCCAGACACGCTCGATCGGGTTGAACTCCGGCGCGTACGCTGGAGGTCAAAGCGGCCAAGGGTATCAGCGTCTAACCGACCGAGGTCGTGGTCAAAGGGAGCGACGCACCGGATGTGCAACTCCAGATCACGGCGCCCGCGGACGCGGCCATCGGCGAGTGCCGTGTCTATGTGAAGGGGACACCGGCGACCGGGGAGCCGACGTCGGTGGAATTCACGGTGAAGGTCGTCGCTCCGTAGCGTGCGCTGACCCGCCGCGCGCGAAAGTCGCAGGCAGGCTTGGCCAAGCCCGCGTGAGGCGCTCCGTCTTTGTATTCGAAGCGGAGCCTCCGACTGGGTCAGGAGACCGCGATGAGCTATCTCAGATTAGCGCGAATCGCCGGAAGCTCGCACTGTCTGGCGGATGCACCATAGAATCCTTCGGCGGCTGCTGACAGGCCGTGATAGAGATGAGCAGGGGCAGCGTTGCTGTTAGCCTGGCCAAATCCCTGGGCCCCATGAATTTCCTCCGATGTGAATCAACTTCACGGTGACGCGTGTGCGGGCATCGCGTCCCCAACTCCACATTCGAACGGCAGCTCCTGTGCCTACCGAAAACTCCGTCGGCGTTGATGGGCAAGGACTTGCGCGCGTCGCCTTCGCCGGGCTTTGGGGCTACGATTTCGCCTCACAGAACCCGAACGGAGCCGATGCGATGGACGTGATACGGCTGATTCTCGGTTTCCTTCGCGCCACCCTCCTTCCGCGCGCCGCCTTGGTTGCCGAGAATCTGGCCCTGCGCCAGCAACTCGGCGTTCTCGAACGGTCGGTGAAGCGTGCGCGCCTTCGTCGGCGCGATCGGATTCTCTGGGTGTGGCTGTCCCGGCTCTGGTCGGGCTGGCGCTCGTGTCTGATGATCGTCAAACCCGACACCGTCATCACCTGGCATCGCCAGAGTTTCCGACTCTATTGAAGCTATGAAGCAGGAGGTCGAGCCCATTCAGAACACCTTGGGTTCGTGGTAAACGGTTGGTACGTAGATGATGTCCTTCGGTTTCCACACAAGGAGTAACGGCATGAACTTCGTCGGCATCGACCTCCACAAGAAGACCATCAGTATTTGCGTGATGAACCACGAGCGCGAGGTGTTGGATCGCAAGCGGTACTCCTGTTGCGAGAGCAAGCGTTTCGTCGAGTTCTTCGAGGAACTCGTGCCATTTCGAGCGGTGATCGAGGCCACGGCCAGTTACGAGTGGTTGTGGCGGCTTCTGGAACCGCTGGCAGATCGCATGGTGCTGGCCCATCCGAAGAAGCTACGGGTGATCGCCGAGAGCACCCGCAAGAGTGACAAACTCGACGCCCAAGTACTGGCCGAGTTCCTGGCCTTGGACATGATTCCCGAAGCGTATCGGCCGACACCGCGTCAGCGCGAGCACCGGAGCCTGGTTCGTCATCGCCAGTACCTCCGGGGCCGGCTTACGTCGGTACGCAACAAGATCAGGCGAATCCTCAGTGATTACAACGCGGACCGGAAGGACCTGTTCACGAAAGTGGGACTTGCCTACCTGCGGAAGATTCAGGTGTCGCAGGCGGGCCGCTTCGTACTCGACCAACTCACAGAAGAGTGGGCGCAGTTCACGCAGCGACTGCAAGCGCTCGAGAAGCAGCTGCGCATGTTCGCAGCGGACGCGCCGGCGCACGAGGCGGAGGCACGCGCCGTGCTCAACACGATACCCGGTGTCGGTGTGGTTACGGTGGATGTGGTGGTCAGTGAGCTGGGTGACATTCGTCGCTTCCGCTCTCAGAAGAAGGCCTGTGCTTTCGCCGGGCTGGCACCGGGGCAGCGCGAATCAGCAGGACGTAGTCGACAACTGGGAATCACCAAAGAAGGGTCCAGGCTCCTGCGATGGGCGTTAACGGAGGCGGCTTGGCAGCTGGTGTTTCGCACCCGGCGATGGCGGAGCATCTTCGAGAGTCTCGCCGCGCGACGTGGCAGGAAGAAGGCGATTGTCGCGGTAGCGCGGCGATTGTTGTGCGTCATGGTCTCCATGTGGCAAACGGGACGAAAGTACCGGCCTGCAATGGTGTAGCGGATTGCATCGCACGCGCGGCTAGGCGTTAAGTGTTAGCAGGGACCAAGAAGTAGTCTGTCGAGCTTCAAACCGGTGGATGTGACGACCTTGAGGACGACCCCGATCCAGCGCCTGACGGTGATCCCATCGCCGACCGTCGTTCTACTGAATGGTGGCGTCCCTCGAAAGTTTTCTTCATGGCGATCCGCCCTCGGCGGAATCCCGAATAGATGGTTGAGCGCATCACGTCCCGTCGGCCCCAGCTCGACATACCGGAGTACGAGACCGTCCCGAGAGACGGATCTCCCTCCACCTCGGGCTCAAGAGAATGTGCGGGAGAAGGCACAACCTGACGATCCTCGGCTGCGACTGAGATGGGGCAGGTCAAGCGATGCCGACGGCGAGAGGGAACGTGCGAGAGCTTCTCCTGCTATTCGCTTGCACCGGTGGCTTGACAGACACTGGTCCATAGATGGCGCTGGAAGTCGCGAAAGAAGCCGGGCCGCCCGAAGACCGACGAGGAGATCCGCCAACGCATCCGGCGCATGGCGCGTGAGAACCCGACCTGGGGAGCGCCGCGGATTCAGTCGGAGCTGGCGCTGCTTGGGTTCACGGTCGTGGAATCGACCGTGGCGAAGTACATGGGCCGTGCCCGCAAGCCGCCCTCACAGACCTGGCGTACGTTCCTCGACAACCACGTTCCCGACATCGTCGCGATCGACTTCTTCGTCGTTGCGACTGTGAGTTTCCGCCTGTTCTACTGCTTTATCGTGTTGCGCCACGATCGGCGTCAGGTCGTTCACTTCAACGTGACGCCGCATCCCACGGCCCGCTGGACCGCCCAGCAGGTCGTAGAGGCCTTCCCGTTTGATGAGGCGCCGCGCTTCCTGATCCGTGACCGCGACGGCATTTACGGGCAGGACTTCCGGCAGCGCATCAAGCACCTGGGGATCGAAGAGGTGATCATCGCCTATCGGTCGCCTTGGCAGTCACCGTACGTGGAACGCCTGATCGGCTCGATTCGTCGCGAGTGCTTGAACCAGATGATCGTGTTCAACGAAGCCCACCTGCGCCGGATCCTGACGAGCTATTTCGCGTACTACCACGAATCGCGGACTCATCTGTCGCTTGACCGCAACGCGCCGACTCCTCGTACGGTCGAACCACCGAGCCGCGGCCGTGTGATCGCCGTCCCGCAGGTTGGTGGGCTCCATCATC
>CAZDTB010000488.1:0-3809 GCA_964508075.1 uncultured Planctomycetales bacterium | reverse complement strand
CCACCTGGCTCCCGACTGCGACGGCAACGGTATCCCCGACGACGAGGAGATCCTGAACGACCCCAGCCTCGACTGTACTGGCAACGGAATCCTCGACGTCTGCGAGCCCGACTGCAACGAGAACGGTCAGGCCGATAGCTGTGACATCGCCGACGGGCTCAGCGAAGACTGCGACGGCAACGGCGTCCCTGACGAGTGTCAGCCGGACTGCAACGAAAATGGCACCGCCGACGCCTGCGACATCATCAACGGCACCAGCGCCGACTGCGATGCCAACGGCGTCCCCGACGAGTGTCAGGACACCTCCGCCGACTGCAACGAGAACGGCATCTGGGACGCCTGTGACATCGCCGACGGATTCAGCCTCGACGAGAACTTCAACGGCGTCCCCGACGAATGCGAGGAAAGCCGCACCGTTTACGTCGATGACGACGCGCCGCTCGATCCCGGCCCCGGCGACCCGATGGTCAGCGATCCCGACGAGGACGGCACCCCCGAGCACCCCTTCGACGCCATCCAGGAAGCCATCGACGCCGCCCTCGACGGCGACGCCATCATCGTCGCCGACGGTCTCTATGCCTGGTTCGGCAACGTCAGTCTCGACTTCGCCGGCAAAGCCGTCGCCCTCCACAGCGCGAACGGCCCCCAGAGCTGCGTCATCGACTGCGAGGGCGTTTTCCGCGGCTTCTTGTTCGACAGCGGCGAAACCCCCGCCACCCGCATTGAGGGCTTTACCATCCGTGACGGCTTTGACGGCTTCTGGGGCGGGGCCGCCTTCTGCCAAAACAGCAGCCCGGCCTTCGTCAACTGCGTCTTCGACGGCTGTTGGGGCGTCGTCGGCGGCGCCGTCTACCTCCGCTCCGCCAGCCCAGTCCTCACCGACTGCGTCTTCAGCAACAACTGGGGCGGCTACGGCGGCGGGATCTTCGTGACCGGCGACAGCAGCCCAACCATCACCAACTGCGCCTTCAGCCACAATACCGGCATGCTCGGCGGCGGGGCGGCAACCCTCTACGGCAGCGGCGTGACCCGCCTGGTCGATTGCACCTTCTCCGAGAACGACGTCACCGGAACCGATACTTCCCCCGGAGAGGGCGCCGCCATCCTGACCTCCAGCGATCCCGTCCTCACCGGCTGCCTCTTCGAGCTGAACATCGCCGAGGGCAACGGCGGCGGCATGCACTGCCGCATCGGAGCCAATCCGGTCCTGACCAACTGCGCCTTCGTCAACAACGCCGCCTTCGGACCCTTCGCGGACGGCGGCGGACTGTGCCTGGTCGATGCCGACGCCTCGCTTACCGGCTGCACCTTCGCCGGCAACCAGGCCGACCATTTCGGCGGCGGGATCAGCTTCGCCTATGACAGCAGACCCACCCTGCTGAACTGTATCCTCTGGGGAAACGCCGACCACGGCGGCGACGACGAGTCCGCCCAGATCCACGACAGCGGCGGATACCCCTCGGTCCGCTACTGCTGCGTCCAGGGGCTCACCGGCATGCTCGGCGGCGTCGGAAACCTCAGCGACGACCCGCTCCTGGTCGATCCTGCCACCGGCGACTTCCACCTCGCCCTCGGCTCACCCTGCGTCAACACTGGCGACCCCGCGTTCCTACCCCTCCCCGACGAAACCGACATCGACGGCGACCCCCGCGCCCTGCTCGAACGCGTCGACATCGGCGCCGACGAGTTCGTCTACGCCGAGACCGACTGCAACAACAACGGCATCCCCGACGACCAGGACATCGCCGACCAAACCAGCCTGGACTGCAACGCCAACGGCATCCCCGACGAGTGCGACCTCGCGCTCGGGCTGGCCCTGGACTGTAACCAAAACGGGACCCCCGACTCCTGCGACATCGCCGACGGCTCCAGCACCGACTGCAGCGGTAACGGCATCCCGGACGAATGCGAACCCGACTGCAACGACAACGCCAACCCCGACGACTGCGACATCGCCGACGGTCTCAGCACCGACTGCAATCTCAACCACGTCCCCGACGAGTGCGAGCCGGACTGCAACGCCAACGCCGTCACCGACGAGTGCGACGTCATCGACGGCACCAGCGACGACTTCAACAATAACGGCGTCCCGGACGAATGCGAGGACAACCGCGTCATCCACGTCGACGATGACGCCCCCAACGATCCCGGGCCCGGCGTGACCTGGCCCAGTGATCCCAACGAAGACGGCTCCACCGAGCACCCCTTCGACGCCGTCCAGGAAGCCATCGACGCCGCCATCTCCGGCGACACGGTCCTGCTCGCCGACGGCGTCTACGCCGGCTATGGCAACAAGAACCTCCAGTTCCGCGGGCGTCAGATCACCGTCACCAGCGCCACCGGACCCACGAATTGCATCATCAATTGCCAGGACGCCGGCCGGGCCTTTTTCATCGGGCGCCGAGCCACTCCCGACACCCACATCGACGGCCTGACCCTCACCAACGGCGCCATCAGCATTGGCGGGGCCATCTACAGTGAAGAGGGCGCCCCCACCATCACCAACTGCATCATCGTCGGAAACGCCTCGTGGTACAGCGGGGGTGCCTCCGGCGGCGGAATCTACCTCGGCGCCTCCAGCGCCCTGGTCTGCAACTGCCTGATCGTCGGTAACACCGGAACCAGAGGCGCCGGGATCACCTGCGCCCACCCGGCCAGCCCCCTGATCGTCAACTGCACGATCACCGGCAACCGCGCCGATGACGCCGGCGGCGGAATCGCCTGCGGGAATGCCTGCACCCCCACGATCGTCAACACCGTCCTCTGGGACAACGTCGCTGAAGACGGCCCTCAGCTCCGCGTCATCGGTGAGGGCACCGCCGCAACTGTCGCTTACTGCGACATCGCAGGCGGCCAGGCGGATGTGCACGTCGGCGAGCTCGCCACGCTCATCTGGGCCGACGGGAATCTCGACGCCGACCCGCGCTTCCGCGGCGGCCCCGGCGGCGTCTGGACCGCCGAGGCGGTCTACGATCCCAACACCTACCAGACCACGTTAGTCGACGCCAGCGCGGCTTGGACCACGGACGACCTGGTCGGCAAGCTGCTTCAGCCTGACGCCGACGTATACGTCCAGGGTCTGATTGCCGCCAACACCGCCACGACCATCACCGTCTGGGGCGCTTACGCCGCCCTCGGCCTGCCCGACGTCGAATACCGAATCCACGACAACCGCATCACCACCTGCTCGCCCTGTATCGACGCCGGCGACAACACTGCCCTCCCGCTCCCGCTGCCCGCGACTGACCTGGCCGGCGGCCAACGCTTCGTCGACGATCCGTTCGTCGCCGACACCGGCCAAGGCAGCCCTCCGATCGTCGACATCGGGGCCTACGAGTACCAGGCCGACTGCCGCGCGGATCTGACCGGCGACCGGATCGTCAACCATGTGGATCTGACCGTGCTGTTGGGCTCGTACGGCATTGACGACCGCGGCGACCTGAACTGTGACGGCATCACCAACCTGCAAGACCTGGCTGAGCTCCTTGGCGCCTACGGAGCGACCTGCCCGTAACGCGGGGACCGCCTCGAAAGGCCGCGCGCATAACAATGGCGGGCCTTTGCCCGCCGCTGCCGTCAACCCCAATCTGAGTGCTCATCCCATAGACTGTAGGACAGGTCTCCGGACCGGTCGGAGACCGATCCCACGGAAGTTGTGGGATAGGCTCCAAGCTGCGCCTATTCTTTGGGCGTCTCGCTCGGCTCCTTCTCTTGCTCCGGCTGCTCGATCTGCTCGGGCTCGCGTTTCTCGGGAGGAGGCTGGAGCCGCTCGCGCGGCGGGTCGTCGTTCAGCTCCGAGTCGAGATTGT
>CAZDTB010000487.1:0-3811 GCA_964508075.1 uncultured Planctomycetales bacterium | reverse complement strand
CCAGGGCCACTCCGATGACCTTTGCCGCCAGCCGGACAAATGCGCGCAAGTCCCGCTGATAGGCGTTGGCCAGCCGATTTCCGGCGGCGGTGTTGACTTGCACGACCAGGAACATTGCGATCAGCGTGATGAAGCGCATCGAGCCGAAGTAGCCCAGCTCGGTCCACCCGTCGTCTCCGGCCGCCCGCTTGATCGACCACTGCGTGACGGTATCGCACAGGTTTATCAGCAGAAAGACGAGCCCGAGGGGGAAGGTCTGCTTCGCGAGCTTCCAGACGGCCGGCCAATTCCAGCGCATGTCCATATCGCCCGGAGCGACCACCAGTCGTCGGTCATAGAAGTACCAGATTGCGACCCACGCCAGCACGTAGAGCGAAATGGCCAGTGCGGCGAGCCACATCAACTGTGAGTCGTTCTG
Organism: uncultured Planctomycetales bacterium; assembly: GCA_964508075.1. Taxonomy (GTDB): domain Bacteria; phylum Planctomycetota; class Phycisphaerae; order UBA1845; family Fen-1342; genus JALSRY01. Next base: position 3,393 of record CAZDTB010000487.1, on the reverse strand, counting down.
TTGCTCCAAGTCGATGATCCCGAGCGCCGGTAGCCAGCGGAACAGCAACGCGAACGGAATCAGCATCGCCACCCCGCGCAGGGCGTTCGACCACGCCATCAGTCCGAGCCGCTCGCGGCGCTGGTACACCCCCCAGTAGATCTCGGCCAGGGTGAAGACGATCTTGCCGGCGCAGATCGCCAGCATCATCCAGATCAGCGCCGCGCTGCCGCCGTCGCGTTTTTGCCACAGCACGGTTGCCAGCAGCACGACGCTGGCGATTCCCATGCCGACCACGCGGAGCGTCCGGTAGGTTCCGAAGGTGAATTCGCCTCCGGCATCCGCCACGAATGCCGAGCGCAGCTCGAGCGCGCAGAACAAGATCACCGGGCCGGCCAGGGCGATGATCGTGTAGGTATAGATACCTTGGATTTCGGTCGTGGCCAGCTTGGCCAGCAGGGCCAGCACGGCCAGCCGGCTGAGATTCAGCAGCCCGTTTCCCAGGACCGCGTAGAAGATGTTCCGTCTGATCGAGTGCCCCCGCGGAAGCGACCGGTCCCGCGCTTCGGTGTTCGTCGCGCTCTCGACGCCGCGCTCACGATCGTTCACGGGAAGTTCCGGCGACATCAGCCGATCCTCCGCCGGCTGCCGCCGCCGGTTTGCGACGCTCGTTGAGCATTCTGTTTGGTCGACGTCGGTCCACCGGCGAGATGCCGCGGGTCATCGCTACGGGAGTTCGATGTTCTCGAGTTCGAACGTGACCTTCTCCTCCTCGATCTCCGGGTAGAACTTCACCAGCATCTGCGTGTCCGCGTCGATCTTTCCGACGACGACGGCGTAGAACAGGTACTCTTCCCCCTCGGGCGTTTCCATCGGACGCTCGCGCGCGTACAGCGGCTTCAGCCAGCCGTCGAAGAACTCGGCCTTGTTCAGGTGCTTGCGGGCGCCGCCGACGAACTGTAGCGCAATACCGCCGACATCATGCTTGTCCATGGTTCCCTCGCCGGGAGTAACCACCTTGATCTTGATGCCCAGTTCTTGGAGCCGCGGGTGTTCCAGGTACCCGCCGAGGTACTGCAGCGGGTTGTCGATCATGATTTCCTCGGTCTCGATCGCGAAGACCGCGTTCACGTAGCCGCGGACCTTCGTGAGCTTGCGCGCCTGGCGGCTGGGGGCTGGGGCGTTCACGTTCAGCCCGGCGAATCCGGCCTCGCGCATCCGCTTTCCGGCCCGCAGTGGGTATACTTTCGTCAGCTCGCGCGGATCGTGGTCTGCCAACGTTTTCAGCACCGCCCCGGTGTCGTCGACCATCTCCTCGATGATTGGCTCTCCGCGGCTGGCCAGGTGTATCAGACGCTCCCCGGTCAGCTTGATCCGCAGGCTGAGCGTCGGCTCCGGGGGCTTGGGCGGCGGATCACTGTCGTATCGGCTTCGCGACTCGGAGATCGCCCACGCCTCCACGCGCATCGGACCCGTCGGCAACTTGATCTCGGGCTGCTCCTCATCTTGCGGAACCTCTACCGCCTGACCGCCGGGCAGACGCGGTTGCGGATCCGGTTTCCTCGGCGGTGGTGGCGGCTGCGGCGCCTTGGCCGGGGGCGTGGCCAGCTCCGACGTCGCGGCTGGCCCCTGTGCACCCGCGTCGCAGACGGCTATCGAGAAGCAAAGAACGGCGGTCCAGGCGTACCACATGGGTGTTTCTCCACGCTGAGTTCTCAGCAGCTTGCTGCGCTGACACGTCTCATGCGCCTGCCGGGCGACTGCCATTGGCGCGTCGCACCCCTCGGCAGGCTCTGGTACATATTCCCGTCACGGTGCCATTCCGTCAACGGCCGCGCGAGCCACATACCGGGTACTCACTTGTCGTCTCAGTGAACGGGTCTGGTTCCCCCCGGAGACCGGCGTGAAGCCCTGACAAACCGATTCCGCACGCACCGCCACCCGCGGCCGGGTGCGCTAATCGGACAGCAGCTTTTCCGTGGCTTCCACCAGCCGCTCCATCCGGAACGGCTTGTTCAGGTACTCGTCCACGCCGAGGGCCTCGGCATATTGCCGGTGGCGACGGCCCTGATTCCCGGTGATCATGATCACGCGCGGCTTTTCGCCCCGCCGTTTGCCCTTGCGGATCCGCTCCAACACCAGGAAGCCGCTCTTTTGCGGGAGCATGATGTCGAGGATCACCACGTCCGGCTTCTTCTCCTCGGCAAGCGAGACGGCGGTGTTCCCGTCGGCGGCCGTTTCGAGCGTGGCTCCGGTGTCGGCCAGGCTGGTCGTGATCGCGGTCAGAATGTCGGGATCATCGTCCACGATCAGAATTGTTTTTCCTTCGTAGTTGTCGGCCACGAGATGCCTCCTTTGCTGACGGCTGGAATAGTGTAGTATTTGCGGCGCTGAGACACAATGGCACGTTGCGGACGAGTGGCCACGCTGATTATATCACGGGCCCGCGTCGCGAACCAGGGAGTGCTGGTCATGAAACAATCGCGTCAGAGTTTCTGGGTTGGCTTGTTTGTGCTGGTCGGGCTGGCGGGCCTGTGCGTCCTGATCGTCCTCTTCGGTCAGACTGGCTTCTGGACAACCAGAGCCGACGCGTATGTGCTGGATATCCAGTTCGAGCGCGCTACCGGTATCCGCCGCGGAACCATCGTCACCGTGGGGGGTATCGTCGTCGGTCGGGTCGACAGCGTCGGTTTTGCCGACCCCCGGCGACTGGACGCCGGCGTCAGCGTGGTGGTTGCCTTCGACGACCTTGACCTCCGCCTGCACAAAGGTACCCGTGCCAAGACCAGCGAGCCCGGTCTTGGCGAGGGGCGCCCTCCGATCGTCATTGTCCCCGGGGACCCGGACGGGCTGACACTGGCGTCCGGATCGCCCATCCCGGGCGAGATCAGCTCCGCCGTCGAGTCGCTAATCCCCAAAGCAATCGTCACCAATTTTGACAAGACTGCGACGAGGATCGGGGAGGCGGCCGCTGCCCTCACGCCGGTGCTGGGAGATTTGCACGGGATCTTGCAGACCCGTGACGCCGCCGTGGTTGACCAGCCCGGAGGGCCGCCGGGAAACTTCGCGACGGCGATCCAGCGGCTCGATGCCGCCTTCAAGCACTGGAACGACGTTCTGGGCGATCCGGCGGTCAAGAGCCAGCTCAGAACCTCGATCGACAACTTCTATGCGATGACCGAGGACGGCAAGATGGTCGTCTCAGAGATGAAGGCCGCCGCTGCCGACGCCCGGGCCACCGCGGCCGAGGCCAAGACGCTGATCGAGCAAACCTCCGGCGCGGTCACGCGCATCGACGGACATGTCGAGCGCGTCGCCCTGGCCCTCACCGACGACCTGGAGATGACCAGCAATGTCCTCACCAGAGTGTACTCCATCGTCGACAAGATCGATCGCGGCGAAGGCACGATCGGC
>CAZDTB010000486.1:0-3819 GCA_964508075.1 uncultured Planctomycetales bacterium | reverse complement strand
ATGCCCAGGAAGATGCGCCGGCTAGCCCGTAACCAGGCTGTGCTGGCCAAGATTCAGAGCTCCGACGCGCTGATCGTGGACGGCGTGAAGTTCGACGAACCGAAGACCAAACGCTTTGTCGCCCTGCTTGGTGCGTTGCAGGCTGACCGCGGGTGCGTCTTCGCGATCAGTGGCGTCGACCCGGCGCTGCTCAAGAGCGGCCGCAACCTTCCGCGGGCCGACATCGTGAATGTGGCCGATTTGAACGCGCGTGACATTCTCGTCCGCCGGCGGCTGGTGTTCACCAAAGACGCGTTCGACACGTTTCGGCAGACGGTTGCCGCGTCCGCGAAGGCAGGTGAGTAGCCATGGATCTGTACCACATTGTCATCCGGCCGCTGATCACCGAGAAGAGCACGCACCAGGCCGCCCACAACTCCGCCAGGCGCGGCGGGGCCTACAGCTTCGAAGTGCATCCCGACGCCAACAAGACGCAGATCAAGGACGCGGTACAGAAGCTCTACGGCGTCAACGTTCTGTCGGTCCGCACTTCGAACAAGCAGGGCAAGCGGCGGCGGGTGCGCTGGCGCTGGGGCCGCACGCGGCAGACCAGGAAGGCGGTCGTCGTCGTCGATCCCAACAGCCACATTGACCTGTTCTGACCGGGTGGTGACGAAGGTGGAAGCCAAGAGGAAGTAGTCGAATGGGCGTCAGGAAATACAAGCCAACCTCCCCCGGTCGGCGCAACTCCAGCGTAAACGACTACGCGGAGATTACGCGCCGTCACCAGAACCGGCCTGAGAAATCCCTGACCGAGCCGCTCAAGAAGACCGGCGGGCGCAACCACCATGGAAAGATCACGGCCTGGCAGCGTGGCGGCGGCAACAAGCGACGATACCGCCTCATCGACTTCAAGCGCCTCACCGACCACAAGCCCGCCAAAGTCCTCGAGATCCAGTACGATCCCAACCGCTCCTGCCACATTACCCTGATCGAGTACGAGCCCGGCCGGCGCGCGTACATCCTCGCCCCGCTGGGCCTGAAGGCCGGCGATACGGTCGAGAGCGGGCAGAAGGTCGAGCCCAAGGTCGGAAACGCCATGCCGCTCGCCAGCATCCCGACCGGCATGAGCATTCACAATATCGAGATGACGGCCGGGCAGGGCGGGAAGCTGGTCCGTTCGGCGGGCGGCGTCGCGACCCTCATGGCGCGCGAGGGCAATTGGGCCACGATCCGGCTCCCCTCGGGTGAAATGCGGCGGGTGCGGGTCGAGTGCCGAGCCACCATCGGCCAGCTCGGAAACCTCGACCATCAGAACGTGCGGCTGGGCAAGGCCGGCCGCAGCCGCTATCTCGGGCGACGCCCCCACGTGCGTGGCACGGCGATGAACCCCGTGGCCCACCCGCTGGGCGGGGGCGAGGGACGCAGCGGCGGCGGACGCCACCCCTGTTCACCGTGGGGCAAGCCTGCCAAAGGCGGCCGAACCCGCAGCCCCCGGGCACGCTCCAACCGCCGAATCATCCGGCGACGCAAGAGCGTACGTTACGGGTTGGTGAAGCTACGGCGGCAGAAGTAGCCGGACTGAGAGGCAGGAAGGACGATCGATGGGTCGCAGCTTGAAAAAAGGTCCCTACGTGGACGAGGTCCTGTTCGAGAAGGCCATCAAGGCTCGCGAGACCGGGTCGACCATCCCGATCAAGGTGTGGAACCGGGCCTGCACGATCGTGCCGGAATTCGTCGGGCACAGTTTTGACGTTCACAACGGAAAGGTGTTTATGCGGGTCTACGTGACGGAGGATATGGTCGGGCACAAACTCGGCGAGTTTGCCCCGACCCGCAACTTCCGCACGCACACCTCCCGCACGGTCAGGAAGTAGGGAGCCGCTCAGCGATGCCGTGGACTGCCAGACATCATTACGCCCGTATCTCCGAGCGCAAGGCGCGGCTGGTGGTGGACCTGGTTCGCGGGCTGGACTGCGACCAAGCCGTGCAGTTGCTCAGCTTCACGCACAAGCGCGCGGCGCACATGATCAGCCGGGTGCTGCAATCGGCGATGGCCAACGCCAACGAACAGGAAGCGACCATGAACAAGCTGTACGTCTCCGCGGCCCGCGTCGACTCCGGGCCGATCATCAAGCGTTTTCGCCCCAAGGACCGCGGCCGGGCGCATCCGATCCAGAAGCGCACCAGCCACATCATCATCAGCGTCGACGAGAGAGGCTAGACCGTGGGTCAGAAGTGCAATCCAATCGGGTTTCGCGTGGGGATCACCGATGGGTGGAAGTCACGCTGGTTCGCGCCCAAGTCCGCCTTCGGAACTTTCCTGGTCGAGGACGAGAACATTCGCCGATTCATCGACCGGGAGTTGAACAAGAAACCCCCCTTCGCGAGCGTCTCCAAAGTCGAAATCGAACGCACGCGCGACGAAGTCAAGGTGATTCTGCACACCGCCCGGCCCGGTATGGTCATCGGCGCCAAGGGCGCTGAGGTCGACAAGCTGCGCGAGAGGCTCGAAGGCCTGATCGAACGCCGCGTCAATGTCTCGATCATCGAGGTCAAGCAGCCCGATATGGACGCGCACCTGGTCGCCACGAACATCGGCGAGCAGTTGAAGAAACGCACCAGCTTCCGCCGAGTCATGAAAACCAAGTGCGAAGCCGCGATGGCCGCGGGAGCCAAGGGCGTCAAGGTTGTCTGTTCCGGCCGGCTGGGCGGGGCCGAAATGGCCCGCACCGAGAAGCAGATGCAGGGGTCGATACCACTCCAGACCCTTCAAGCCAATGTGGACTACGCCGTCGTACACGCCATCACCAAAGTCGGCACGATCGGCGTGAAGGTCTGGATTTACCGGGGCATGTTCGGCGAGGAGGAGGCCGCCCGGCCCCAGGCCGGTGGTGGCGACCGCTTCCGCCGGCGCAGCCGGCGCTAGCTACAGGAGAACCCGATGCCAGCGAATATGCCCAGACGCGTCAAGTGGCGCAAGAGCCAGAAGGGCCGCATCCATGGGAACGCGACGCGCGGCAATTTTGTTTCGTTCGGCGACTTTGGGCTGCAAAGCCTCGACCCCGGGCGCGTCACCTCCCGGCACATCGAGGCCGGGCGGGTGGCGGCGACACACTTCCTCCACCGCGAGGGGCGCGTCTATGTTCGCATCTTTCCCCACAAGCCGATCTCGTCCAAGCCGCTCGAAACCCGCATGGGCAAGGGCAAAGGGGAAACCGCCATCTGGACCGCCCTGGTCAAGCCCGGCACGGTCATGTTCGAGATCGGCGGCGTGGCCGAAGAGGTTGCCAAGGAGGCCCTCCTCCGCGTCGCGCACAAGATGCCCGTAAGAACCCGTTTTCTAACCCGGCGGCACGCCGTCTAGGACCTCAACCATGAAGCTCGAAGAGATCCGTTCGATGAAGTCCAAGGAACTCCACGAGGAGCTGGAGCACCTCCGTCGGCACTTGTTCGATCTGCGGTCGCAGGCCGTCACCGAGAAGCTCGAGGACCCCAACCAGATCACCAAGGCTCGCAAGGACATCGCCCGGCTGCTGACCGTCCTCAAGCAGCGCGGGGAAGAGAACATCGAACAGACCCAGGCGCACCTGACGGCGGAGGCCACTCGAAACAGATAGCTCCCGGTCGGCTCAAAAGCCGCGGATGAGGCTCAGGATTATGGCAGCGGAAGCATCAGGACAAGCCGTCGTTTCTCCGGCAAAGAAACGAACCAAGCGGCCGACCCGGCTCGGCGTGGTCACGTCGGACAAGCGTGACAAGACCATCGCGGTAACGGTCGCGTACTCGTTCAAGCATCCGAAGTACGGCAAGTACATCCACCGCCGCACCGTCCTCCAT
>CAZDTB010000485.1:0-3819 GCA_964508075.1 uncultured Planctomycetales bacterium | reverse complement strand
CATGATTGCGGGCGGCGGCGGCGGCGGGCTGACCATCGAACAGCCGGAAAACAACATCGTGCGCGGCGCTTACTATGCGCTGGTCAGCGCCTTGTCCGGGACTCAGACCATGGCGCTATGCAGCTACGACGAAGCCTACACAATCCCGACCGAGAAGGCGGCTCGGATCTCTCTGCGCACGATGCAGATCCTGATCGAGGAAATGGGACTCTGCGACACCGTGGATCCCCTCGCCGGCTCTTACCACGTGGAAGCGCTGACAAACCAACTGGAAGAACGCATCCGCGCCGTCATGGACGAGGTTGACGCGCAGGGCGGCATCGTACAAGCCGTCGCCGAAGGTCATATCCAGAACGCGGTCTCGAAGCAGGCCTTCGAGAAGCTGAAAAAGCTGGAGCGGGGCGAAATTCGCAGAGTGGGCCTGAACTGTTATCGGATGGAGGAAGAGGAGCCACAGGTTGAGTTCCACCGGTTCAGCGAACACGTGTGCGCGGAACAGCTTAAGCGCCTGGAGCGCATTCGAGCGGAACGGGACAACGGCGAGGTGAAGTCCGCCCTGCAAACCGTGCTGAGCGACGCGAATGCCGGCCGCAACGTCATGCCGGGCGTTGTCAACGCGGTCAAAGCCTACGCGACGGTCGGCGAACTCACACGCTGTCTTGTGGAAGCTTACGGAACGTATGACGAACCCGTGCGTTTCTAGTATTCGACGGCTTGAGCCGCGTGTGTGACGCAGCCCGGAATGGGGTATGATACCGTGACACGGGCGATCGAAGCCTCGCGATTCTAGAGGTTCAGGAATGGTCACGCATCAGGTCTTGCACGAGGTGGTCAAGCGGTTGGTCGAGAAGTTCAGGCCGCGGCGGATCATCCTGTTCGGCTCGCAGGCGCGCGGCACCGCCAACAACCGCAGTGATGTTGATCTTCTGGTCATCTGCCCGGTCACCGGCAAGAAGCGGAGTCTGATGGTGGCAATGGATCGCGCGCTCGCCGGGCTTGGGATAGCGCGCGATGTCATTGTCTTGACGCCGGAGGAATTCGAACGCGACCGGCACATTCCGGGCACGGTAGCCCGCCCGGCCGCGCTAGAGGGCCAGGTGCTGTATGAAAGTGCCCCGTGACGAGATCATCGCGAAGGTTCGGCAGTGGATGGCGCATGCCGACGACGATATGCGCGTGGCGCGCCACACCCTGACCCTGCCGGATGAATGCCCGTATCGCCTCGTGGCCTACCACGCCCAACAATGTGTCGAGAAGTACCTGAAAGCGTATCTGGTCCTTCGCCGAATCGACTTCCCGCTTACGCACAATATCGCCCGGTTGTTGGAGCTGTGTTCGGAGCAATCGGCTTGGGCTGAGGAGCTCAGGGATGCTGAAGAGCTGACCCCTTTTGCAATCGCGGCTCGCTATCCCGGCGATGACGAACCCGTGAGTGATGCAGAAGCGCGGCGAGCGGTGGACATCGCCGCCCGTGCACGCGAGAAGATCAGAATCGCGCTCGGCGCCGAAGGCGTCACGCTCAACCGGCTTCAGGGGGACGCTGGAAACTGATCAAGAGCGCGGCAAGAGTCGTCAGGCACGGTCGGATCATATCTCACGGGAATGCGGCAATGACAGTGATTGAGAGATACCTGGTACCGCAAACACTGGAAGAAGCGGCAGGCATTGTGGCAGCGGAGAACGCCATCGTGCTGGCCGGCGGTACGGATCTCCTTCCGCGCTGGGCGAAAGGGCTGGTCAGAGCATCCGAGACCGTAGTCGACCTCAAGCGGATCGCGGGCCTGAAGGGCGTATCGCGCGCAAATGGCGAGGTTCGCGTAGGTGCCTGCACGCTGCTGAGCGAGATCGCGTCCGACGCAATCATCGGCGCCACGGCACCGGTGCTGGCCGAGGCGGCGGACCGGGTCGCCTGCCCGCAGATCCGCAACCGCGCCACCGTCGGCGGAAACCTGTGCAACGCCTCGCCGGCCGCGGACACGGCCGTCCCTCTGATTCTGCTAGACGCGACGCTTGAGCTGGCTTCATGGACACGGGACGCCCTAATGGTGCGGGAAGCGCCGATCGTCGACTTCTTCCGCGGGCCGGGCGCCACGGTTCTGGCGCCCGGTGAGATTCTGACCTGTATCCGATTCAAGCCTCTCCCCGATGTGCAGAGGCCGCGCGGACTGAAGTCCGCGGCTCGTCTGGGGGTGTTCACTGCCTGGGACAAGTTCGGCACGCGTCGGGCCATGGAAATCGCCGTGGCCTCGGTGGGGGTGGCGCTCAAGGTGGAAAACGGCACGATTGTGCACGCACGGGTGGGATACGGCTCCGTGGCTCCGATCCCCTTGCGGGGTCGTAAAGCCGAGGCCCAGCTCATCGGTAACCCCCTTTCCGGGGAAGTGATCGGGAAATGCGAAGCCGCGGCCCGAGAAGAGATCGCGCCCATCACAGATGTACGCGCCAGCGAAGCGTACCGCCGCGAGGTCGTGGGCGTGATGCTCAGGAGGATGTTGGAACGTGCAGGACATGATCGACAGGGTTAAGCTCGCATTCGTTGTCAACGGCGAGTCCGTCCGGCTGGAGGTAGCCCCGCAAGCCACTTTGCTGCAAGTCCTCCGCGAGGACCTCGAACTGACCGGGACGAAGTACGGCTGTGGCCAGGGCGAGTGCGGAGCCTGCTCGGTGCTGCTGGACGGCAAGATTGTGAACTCCTGCCTCGTGCTCGCGCTGGAGTGTGAGGGCGCGGAGGTCCTCACGATTGAGGGCCTGGGAGCCAATGGGCAGCTCCATCCCATCCAGCAGGCGTTCGTGGACCATGGCGCCATCCAATGCGGGTTCTGCACGCCGGGCATGATCATGGCGACCCACGCTCTTCTCCAAGCGAACCCCACCCCGACCGAACCGGAGGTCAGGCGCGGGCTGGAGGGGAATCTGTGCCGCTGCACGGGATACCGGAAGATCATCGACGCCGTACTGTCCCTCGCGCCGGGAGGTGCTTCCGATGATTGAGACGGCCGGCGACGTCGCTTTGGAGCAGAGAACGCTTATCGGGAAGCGGATCCCCAAGCTGGATGCTCCGGACAAGGCCACGGGGCTCGCCCGCTACATCGAGGACATCAGGCTGCCGCGCATGCTCTACGGCAAGATCCTCTTCGCCGATCGACCGCACGCCCGAATCCTAGACATTGATACCGGCGCGGCCAAAGCCCGGCCTGGCGTTCGAGCGGTGATCACAGCAGCAGACATCGAGCTGGTGCCGTTCGGATACGGCCGTGACAACACGGCTATGAAGAGGGAGAAGGTCACCTGCATTCGGGACGAGGTCGCGGCCGTGGCAGCCGACACCCCCCAGATCGCGGCCGAGGCGGTCAAACGGATTCGCGTGAGCTATGAAGACCTGCCCGTGGTGACCTCGACCGAAGAGGCCCTGTCCGAGGGCGCCCCCGTCATCCATGCCAAGTTCCCGGACAACACCCCATTCCGCTACGACTATGCTCACGGGGATGTTGAGCAGGGCATCCATGAATCGGACGTGATCGTGGAGGACACGTATGTCCTGCAGCGCGTGGCCCACTGCTGCCTCGGCACTTCGGGCATCATTGCCGACTTCGACGCGGACGGCAGGTTGACAATCTACTCCCTCACGCAAGTACCGTTTCTCTACAAGCACGACCTCTCGCGAGTCATTGGGGTTCCGCCGGAGAAGATCCGCATCATCCAGCCGCCGATCGGTGGCGGCTTCGGTAGCAAGCTGGACATCCATCCCTTCGAGCCGATCTGCGTCTTCCTGGCCAGCAAGACCAGGCGGCCAGTGCGATTGGTTTTCTCGCGCGAGGA
>CAZDTB010000484.1:0-3831 GCA_964508075.1 uncultured Planctomycetales bacterium | reverse complement strand
ACCTGCCCGTAGTCGCCGCACGATAGGCAAACCGCAGAAGTGAACCGAGCGCCGCGGAGTGACCCGCTCCGCGGCGTCTTTTTTGTGGCTGCACGGGCGCGGCTATCCCCGTAGACCGTCTGATCGAAAGCTGCGCACGTTCCAACGCTATTCGGCAACCGCATTGACTTCAGTGGAGACTGGTAGCGGGGTAGCATGTCCGGGCATGCCGTCTGCCGTTGGCTGCCATGGCCGCGCTGCGCTTGGCCATGGCACCTGGCTTTTGTCGGGCTCCGTGCCAGACGGCGAGCGCGAAAGCGGGTACACTGCCAAGCGCGTCGCTTGGCCGGCGCGTGAGCGTGCCGGCAAAAACCGCCAAACCGCAAGTGAGACCACCATGTCGCGCCAATCACGCCATCCGGATGACGCTGATGCGTGCGGGCTTCCCACCGGCAACGTTGTTTCACGTGAAACGCCGTTGTCGCCCGACCAGGACAAATGTTGCTGTTCCGGTGATACTTGCGCCGGCATCGACCGTCGGCAGTTCCTCAAGACCGCGGGCTTGGGACTGGCTGCGCTCTCGCCCCTTGGATTACAGGTACCTGCCATGGCTGGACCATTCTTCCGCGACCTCACTGGTAGCGACCACTTCGTCCCCGTCGACAAGCGGCTCTCCACGCAATGGCTGCGGAGCCTTTACGAGAAAGGTGGCTCGCGCGTCTACCGCGGGGCCGAGCTCAACCTGATCGGCATGCCCGTCGGTGGGCTCGCCGCCGGACAGCTTTACCTGTGCGGCGACGGCACGCTGGGTGAATGGAAGATCTTTAACCAGCAGTACTTCTCGGGATGCGGCAAGGAAAACTACCGCCCCCGTTTGCCCGACAGGCCAATCGAGCAGGGCTTCGCCGTCGTGGTCAAGGGCCGTCCGCTGAAGGGCGTGCTGTGCCGAGGGCTCGATCGGCAGGACTTCCCGAACGTCGAGCTGGTGGCCGAATACCCGCTCGGCAGCGTGCGCTACGCTGACGAGCAATTCCCGGTGCGCGTGGAGCTAGAGGCTTTCTCGCCGTTCATTCCGCTCAACGCGCGCGACTCGGCGTTGCCGGCGACCATCCTCCAGTTGACGATTGAAAACACACTCGACCAGTCGGTGCGCGCCGGCGTGTTCGGCTGGCTCGAAAACGCGGTCTGTTTGCACAGCCGGCGCGAAAACCAACTCGTCGTGCAGCACCGCTCACGCCTGATCGACGAGAAGGACCGCACAGTGCTGGTTCAGACGGCCGAGCCGTTGCCGGCCGATGCGCTCGAGCGCGAGAACATCGTCCTGGCGGATTTCGAGGAGGGCAGCTACGGCGATTGGACTATCGAGGGCGAATCGTTCGGCAACCAGCCGGCCCGCGGCACGCAGCCGAATCAGCAACCGGTCTCCGGCTTCCTCGGCGAGGGGCTAGTCAGCACGTTCCCGGGCAGTGATACGCCGCATGGCAAGCTGACGTCGCCGGAGTTCCCGATCGAGCGCAAGCACATCCGGTTCCTGATCGGCGGCGGAAAGCACCCCAAAGAGACGTGCGTAAACCTGCTGATCGGTGGCCAGGTCGTGCGGACTGCCACGGGCGAGAACGCCGAGCGGCTGCAATGGCACTCGTGGGACGTACAGGAGTTCGACGGCAAGTCCGCGCAGATCGAGATCGTCGACGCCCACAGCGGGGCCTGGGGACACGTCAACGTCGATCAGATCGAGCAGTCCGACCAGCCGCGCTTCGGACCGGGCGGGCCGGTCGAGGAGCTCGAGGACTTCGGGTCGATAGCGCTGACGCTTGATGGACAGGCGGCTGCGGCCGACACGACGCGGGCCTTACTGGATAAGCTCGGGCTGTTGAAGGGCGAGCTGTTCTGCGAAAGCGACGCTTCCTATCCGTCCGATGAACCGCGCCAGGCGGCGCTGGCGACGCCGATGGTCGAGCTGAAGCCACACGCCAGGCACACGTTCCGCTTCGTGCTCACCTGGCACTTTCCGAACCGGGCGGAAGGCAATATGTACGCCAACTGGTTTGGCAGTGCCGCCGACGTCGCGCACTACGTGCTCGACAATTCGGAGCGCCTTTCGGACGATACGCGGTTGTGGCATGACACATTCTACGACAGCACGTTGCCGCACTGGCTGCTGGATCGGCTGCACTCGACGGTCAGCAATCTCGCGACGGGGACCTGTCTCTGGTGGGGCAACGGTCGCGTGTGGTGTTGGGAGGGCGTCGGCTCTTGCTCCGGCACGTGTACGCACGTTTGGAACTACGCCCACGCGATGGCGCGGCTTTTCCCCGAGATGGAGCGGAGCGTACGCGAGATGCAGGACCTGGGCGCGGCGCTGCACGACGACGGACTGGTCGGCTTCCGCGGCGTGAAAAACAAGTCGTACGCCGCCGATGGGCAGTGCGGCACCGTGCTCAAGTGTTACCGCGAGCACCAGATGTCGGCCGACGGCTCGTTCCTGGAGCGCAACTGGCCGAACATCAAGAGGGTGCTGGAATACTCGATCAAGCAGGACGCCGACGCCGACGGACTGATCGAGAACAGTCAGCACAACACCTACGACATAAACTTCCACGGGGCCAACACGTTTGTGGGCGCGCTGTACCTGGCGGCGCTGCGGGCGGGGGAAGAGATGGCGCTGGAGATGGGCGACACGGAGTTCGCCCGGCGTGCGCGGACAATCTTCGAGACTGGCCGCCGACTGACGCTCGAACGGCTCTGGAACGGCGAATACTTCATCCAGGACGTCGATCTGGACCAGCATCCGCAGCACCAGTACGGGCAGGGCTGCCTCTCGGATCAGCTTTTCGGACAAGGCTGGGCGCATCAGCTCGGCCTGGGCCATTTGTATCCGGAAGAAAACGTCAAGCAGACGCTTCAGTCGGTCTGGAAGTACAACTGGACGCCCGACGTCGGCCCCCACAATCAGGCGCACTCGCCCGAGCGCTGGTTCGCCTACCCCGGCGACGCGGGGCTGTTCACCTGCACCTGGCCGAAGAGCGAGCACCTGGAGAAGAACGGGGTGCGCTATCGCAATGAGGTCTGGACCGGAATCGAGTACCAGGTAGCCGGGCACATGATCTGGGAGGGGATGGTCGAGGAAGGGCTGGCGATTTGCCGCGGTATTCACGACCGCTATCACCCGCTGCGGCACAACCCGTTCAACGAGGTGGAGTGCGGCGACCATTACGCCCGGGCGCTAGCGAGCTGGGGCGTCTACACGGCGCTGTGCGGTTACGAGCACCACGGGCCGAAAGGACACCTCGGCTTCGCGCCGCGCCTGACGCCGGAGAGCTTCCGCGCCGCGTTCACGACGGCGGAGGGCTGGGGAACTTTCGCCCAGAAGCGTGATGAACGCTCGCAGCAGGAGCGTATCGAGCTGCGTTGGGGCACCCTGCGCCTGAAGTCGCTGGCCTTCGCCGTGCCACAGACGATTGACCGCGGCGAAGTACGCGTGCAGATTGGAGAACGGGCGATCGACGACATCGACGTGCAATTCGACGCCGGTCGGTTGCTGATTCGATTCGGTGAGGAAGTCACGCTGGGCGTTGGCGACGTTCTGCAGGTCGCCATCGGCTCGTAGAGTGGCGGTTGAGAAAGAGGACGGGGCGGCTGCCTGTCCTTTTGGAGCGGGGGATAGACGTTAGCCGGCCGGTACAGGGCCCGGCCGCTACATTGCAGATCGGGAGGTTTCTGATGCGTGTGTGGACGAGGCTTGTAGCTTTGACGGCGGTGGGTTGGCTGGTCGTGGGGTGCGCGGCACCGAAGGTAACGACGCAGTCGCTGCTGGCGGAGATGACCGACCTGGCGGGGCTGGCGGAGTAT
>CAZDTB010000483.1:0-3833 GCA_964508075.1 uncultured Planctomycetales bacterium | reverse complement strand
GGTCCGCACCCTGATCGAGAAGGGCTACGCCTACGAGGTCAACGGCTCGGTCTATTTCGACGTCAGCTCGTTCTGGAAGTACGGGCGGCTCAGCGGCCGCAACGTCGAGGAGATGGAGGCCGGCGCGCGTGTCGAGGTGAACCCCGAGAAACGCCACCACGCCGACTTCGCCTTGTGGAAACGGGCCGAGCCCGGCCACATCATGCAGTGGCCCAGCCCCTGGGGACAAGGTTACCCCGGCTGGCACCTCGAATGCTCCGTCATGAGCCAGAAATACATCGGCGAGACGCTCGACATCCACGGCGGCGGGATCGAGAACGTGTTTCCCCACCACGAGTGCGAGACCGCCCAGGGCGAGTGCCTCACCGGCAAACCCTTCACCCGCGTCTGGCTCCACAACAACATGTGCACGCTCAACGGCCAGAAGATGGGCAAGAGCCTCGGCAATGCGATCACACTCAAGGAAATCTTCCACGAAGGCACCAAGCTGCTCGAAAAAACCTTCGAGCCGGTGGTCGTCCGCCACTTCGTGCTGACCAGCCACTACCGCCAGCCGCTCGATTTCTCGAATGAGGCACTGAAGGGCGCCGAAAGCGGCTCGCACAAGCTCCGCGACGCCGCGCGCGAACTCGCCCGCGCCGCGGGTGGCACAGCCGCCTCGGCTGTGTCTGGCACGACGGGTGGCACGGCTGTGCCAGCCGTGAAATCCGAACCCGAAGCGCCAGCGAGGGCCCCCATCGCATCCGCGGTCGCCCTTGCAAAATCCGACGCGATCCGCGACGCCCTGACCGAAATCGGCAAACGCTTCACCGACGCGATGAACGAGGACTTCAACACTGCCGCCGCCATCGCCGTCACGTTCGATTTCGCCAAGCAAAGTGGCGAGTGGGTCCAGGCCGGCGTCGACCAGCAGGACTTGCAGGCCGCCCACACGCTCATGCAGCGTCTGGCCGGCGATGCCCTCGGCTTCAAGTGGCCCGCCCCGATTGGCGCCGGCGACGAGTCCAAGCAGGACGAGCTGATCGGGCTGTTCGCCAACTTGCGCGAGGAGGCCCGCCAGGCCAAGAACTACGAGCTCTCGGACAAGATCCGCGACCAGTTGTCCGCCCTGGGCGTCAACCTCCGCGACACCCCGCAGGGGCCCACCTGGTAAGCCAATCCTGACCAGCCGGGATCTGCGCTATCGATGAATAACTATGGTCATGTTTTGCGCCCGACTGGGAGATATCGGGCGCTTCGGGCGCGCAACATTTGCGGACCCAAAGCGTGAATTGCGCGACGCATATCGGACACAGCCCGGAATTCGGGGCGAGTATCTTTCGGAGAATCCCGATTGCTCCCGCCTGCCGATCGGCAGGCGGTCGTCGCACCTATCGGCGTACCAGGGCCGGCTTAGCGCTTCCAATGCCAACCCGATTCGGGCTTGGCGGATACTCAGGTCAGTCTTATTTAGCAATTCGCGGCTCTTCTTAAGACTCCACCGCCCACAATCCGAACCATAACACATAACGAATGTTGAAGGTTTTGTCCCCATTGGCTGGCCGCCCAAACGGCCACACTAACTTCATGAGAGGATCAGCCACATGCGAAAGTCCGAAAACCGCAGAATGAATGGATGGTCGGCGGCAGGCCGTGCCCGATGGGTGGGAGACACGCTGCGAGGCCGATGTGTACGCTTGGTTGCGCTGCTCGGAGCGGCCTTGGCGGTGGGTTGCGCGAGTGACATGAACGCCTGGGCACCCGGCGGGCAGAGTCAGACTGATCTCAGCAAGACCCACCCCGAGACCCAGGAAACCCTCACGTACATCAAGCAGGAAGCCCGCCAACACCGCGTCCCGGAGCAGTACCTAAGCGAAGCCCGCGTGGGAATGTCGGACGTCGAGTCGAAGCGCGATGCGGCCCGGGCCGCCGAACTCGAACGCGACGCCTGGTACCACGAGCACGTGGCCGCCGTCACCGCTCGTCGCCAGGATGCCGTCTCGAACGAGCAGTCCGCCCTGGCCGAAGCCGAGAAGATCCGCCGCGAGTTCGACTCACAACACAGCGAGCTGGCAGCCAAGGTGGCGGCGCGCGAGCGCCAGACCAAGGCCGAGGTCGAAGCCAGCGCCGCGTTCCGCACCTCGCTTTCCAAAGAGCGCATGTCGGCCCAGACCGACCTGATCAGCCGCGCCGAGCATGAGTTCGCCCAGGCGCAAGCCCGAATCGGAGAACTGCGTACGATCCGCGAGGCAACGGAGAAGGAAGGATTGGCGGCGGTCGACGAGATGCGCGAAACGGCCGGTGCCACGCGTTCCCGGGCGGCCGCCACCGTCGCGCGTCTGCGGACCGAAGCCGCCTCGACCACGGAGCAGACTCAGGCCCGCGTCGCCGAGCTGGGTCAGCAGATTCAAACCGTCAAGGAGCGGAGTGTGGCCGAGTCCAAGCGGTTGCTGGCCCAGGCCGTCTCGCTCGAGCAGGACAGCAACGCCTACGCCAACGAGGTCGTGGCCCGCGCCACCAAGGTCGAGGCCCAGGCTTCGCAAGAGGAGTACGACCTGAAAGTCACCACGGCCAAGTCCGAGCGGCAGAAGTCTCAGGCCGGCTACGACCGCCAGATCGCCGCCTCTCAGATGCTCTACGAGAAGTCCTTGGCGGAAATCGAGCGCCTGCGCGGCGACTCGAACGTCACGATCAGCAGCGCCGAATCCGACTTCGCCAAGGAAGTGGGCAACCTCGATGCCTGGTTCAAGGACTCGAATGCCGACCTGGAGAAGATCCGCGCCAAGTCCAACCGCCTCGAGCGGATCGCCCGCGCCGAATTCGTCAAGGCCGAGGCCGAAGCCCGCGCCAAGGCGATGCGTGAGACGGCCCAGCACCAGGAAGCTCTCGCCGAGGCCCAGATGAAGGCGATCATCGCCGAAGCCCAGGCCGAAGCGGCCCGGCTGCGCCAGGAGGTCCTGGCCGAGCTGGCCCGTAAGACCCGGGCCGGCCAGGTCAACTTCGAGGGCAAAACCGCTCCGGCCCCGGAGGAAGCCGCTGACCTGCACACGGTTCCGGAAGTCCCGACCGTGGCGACGGTCACGCCGATCGTCGAGCCCGAGCACGTCGCCGCTTTCCGCACGGCCTTGGCACAGGTAATGCGAGAACGCACGCGCACGGAGGCTGGAGAGGCCTCTCTGACGGTGACCTACAACGAGAACAAGAAGAAGCTGGAGGCGATCAAGGCTCAGCAATTGGCCATCGCCGCCGAGCAGAACGCATCCGCCGACGCTTTCGGGAAGAAGGCCGAGGCCGAATTCGCCCAGCGCAACGCACGCACCGGGGCCCAGCTCGCGATCGCCAAGTCGACTTACAACCGGGCGATCGTCGAAGCCACCGCCTTCCGCAAGGAAGCCTTGGCCGAAGCCACCAACCTGCGCGCCCTGGCCAAAGCCCACCGGGATAGCGGCATTGCCCAGGCTGGCGCCTGGCGCAAGGAATCCGACGTTGTCGCGCGTAACGGCGAGGCCGAAGCCCAGGCGCTCCAGGCCGGGTGGGTCGCGACGAAAGAGCGCGGCCGCGCCGTCTGCAACCGTCTGTTGGCGGAAGCCGACAGCATCGAGCAAGGCGAGGCCGCCCTCGCTGCCCAGATCGACGCCAGCATCGAAGCCGCCGGCCAAACGCTCAATGCCGAGCTGGTCAAGCTCGACCGCCAGGTCGAAACCTCCGCGGTCGTCGCGCAGGCGGATTACGAGCAGTCGCTGGTCGAGGCCGAGGTTCTCGGCCGCAAGACCGACGTCGAGATTAACCGCCTCACGGCGCAGAACGAGCTCGCGCAGACGCTCTCGCTGGCCGACATCGAGCGGGCCCGCGAT
>CAZDTB010000482.1:1143-3836 GCA_964508075.1 uncultured Planctomycetales bacterium | reverse complement strand
AGGCACGCGTCGCACTTGCAGCAGGGGGTCGTCGTCGGCTGATCGCTCTCCAGGCAGTTGAGCGCCTTGGCCAGAATCCGGGCCATGCTGGTCTTGCCGACGCCGCGGCTCCCGGTGAACAGATACCCGTGGTGGATCCGCTCGGTCTTGATCGCGTTGACCAGCGTGGTCGCGATCGGCCCCTGGCCGATGACCTCGTCAAAGGTCCGGCTGCGGTACTTGCGGGCCAGAACAGTGTACGCCACGGGAACGATCTCGCTGTGCTCATGCGGTGACAAAGTAACAACGTGACAACGTGACCAAGTGGCCGGTTGCCGCGGCGCTGTCGCCGTGCGTGTTGGCCAGCCCGCTGCCTTTGTTACCTTGCTACCTTGTTACTTTGCTACCAAAAAACGCCTGAGGCTCGGGCCAGGTTGACGATGCACGTGGACCGAGCCGACTGGGCTGCTCCCGTCAAGGCCTGACCCGTTGTCCGACCGGCGCACTGCACCGGCCCAGCCTTTGCCTCAGACAACCCGCTATGCTAACCCCTGAGGCGGGATGCTTCCAGCTTGCTTCCGCAACCGCAACAACGCCGGCCGGCGACCGGATTGACGCGGCAACCGCTCGCGGTGACAATCCGTGCTGACATTGTCTCATAGCGCGATTGGCTCACATTGGAATCATTATAAACCGGCTGCAATTCAATAAGCATCTTCCGGGACCCCAGCCGGTAGGGGCAACGCGGCGACCTGAAAACTCTTGGCGGCAGAGGGTTATGAGATTCGGCCGGAATTGCAATAGGCGCAGATCCGTACACGTGTACGCTGGACGATAGAACCCGCGCCAGGCCGACGAGCGGCTTCGACGCACCCAACCGCAAACGGAGACGTCCGATGATCGATGCGATACTGCTGGGCGCGATGTCAACCATCGCCGTGCTCACCACCATCTACTGGGCCTGCCTGATCGTCGGCGGCGGGCTGATGCTGCTGTCGATGCTGGGCGGCGAGAGCGATGCCGACGTGAGCGTCGATACCGATATCGACGTCGATTTCGACGCCGACGTCGATCTGGACGCCGACCTGGACGTCGACGCGGACGGCGTGGATGTGTCCCACGCGCATGCCGAGGCGGCCGCCCTCTCGACCTGGTTCTCGATGCGCTTCGTCGTGTTTTTCGTCGCGATCTTCGGCGCCGTTGGCGTGATTCTCCGACACCTTACGGCTCTGGAAACCGGACTGGCGTTCATCGTGGCGCTGGTCGCCGGCCTGATCGTCGGGCAGGTGGCCCACCACGTGTTCCGCGTCATTCGACGTACATCGGGCGACAGCACGCCCCGTCCACAGGATTACGTTAACCGGCTGGCGCGCGTCACCATCGCGATCACGCCGCCCAACAAGGGCGAGGTGGCCATCCAGGTCCGCAGTGTGCGACGCTTCGTCCCCGCCGTCGCAAGCGGCGACGTACCAGGCTTCAACGCCGGCGACGAGGTTGTCGTGGTCGGCTATCGCGCCGGCGTGGCCCAGGTCATCTCGCGCGAGGAATTCGAGCGAAAAGCTCGATCCACATAAAAAGGAGGAACACACATGAACACAATGCTTCTGGGAGTCTCATCCGGCGCGGCGGCCGGACTGCTGATCGGCATCGTCGTACTGTTCGCGGTGATCGCGATTATCATCATCGTCGCCAAGCTGATCGTGGTCGGCAACCCGAACGAGATGCTGATCATCACCGGCGCAACGACCCGCGAGGGCCTCGGCTACCGAATCGTCATCGGCGGACGAAAGCTGGTGATCCCCGTCATCAACAAGGTCACCCGCCTCAGCCTGCGAAACATGCAGGTCGCGCTCGAGGTCAAGGCCCAGTCCGGCGGCGGGAAGATGATGCCGGTCATCGTCACCGGCGTCGCCAACGTGAAGATCTCGTCGGATCCGGCGGAGCGCGGCAACGCCATCGAGCGCTTCCTCGGCCAGCCGGTGCAGGAGTTACAGCGCGTGGCCCGTGAGACGCTCGAGGGTGGCCTGCGTGCCGTGATCGGCAAGATGACGCCCGAGGAGATCGTCGAGGATCGCGACAAGTTCGTCGCCACCGTCATGCAGGAGGTCTCCGACGACTTCCGCAAGCTCGGCCTGCTGATCGACAGCGTCAACATCCAGAACGTCCACGACGAGGAGGAATACCTCGTGTCGATCGCCCGCAAGGCTCGGGCCGAGGTGATCTCAGAGGCGCGCAAGGCGGAGGCCGGGCGTGCTTCGGAAGCCGTCATCAGGGAGGCCGAGGCCAACGCCGAAGCCCGTAAGGCCAGGGCGAATCGTGACGCGGAGGCCAAGCAGATCGAGGCCGAGTCGCACCAGCGGGCCGAGCAGGCCCGGCTGGGAGCGGAAACGGCGATCGCGGAGGCGGACAATTCCCTGCGAATTCGCAAGGCCGAGCTGGCCCGCGAGGCCGCGCTCAAGGAGGCCGCGCAGCAGGAAGCCGAGGCCGAGGCCGAGCGTGCCCGTCTGACGGCCACCGACGTCGCCAAGGCCGAGGCCGACCGCGACGTCGCCAAGGCCAAGGCCCAGGGTGACGCCGCCAGCACGCTCGAAGAGGGCAAGGCCCGCGCGACGGCGATCGACCAGATCGGCGAGGCCATCCAGAAACACCCCGAGGCGCTACAGGTCATGCTGGTCGAGATGATGCCCAACGTCGTCCGCTACCTGGCCGCCACC
>CAZDTB010000482.1:0-1133 GCA_964508075.1 uncultured Planctomycetales bacterium | reverse complement strand
CCTCAAGGAGGTCAACCTCGGCAACGTCACCGTGATCGACGGCGGCGACGGCCGGGCCATGGCCGGAGCGGCCCTCGGCCGAGCCAAGATGCTCTCCGAGTCGCTCGCCGTGCTGGAGACGGTTCTCGGCGTCGACCTGCGCCAGCTCTCCCAAAACATCGCCGGCAACGTCACCGCCAAGTCCGCCACCGCCGAGCCCGCCACCGCCGGCACGGACAAGTAGCGTCCGGGCTCTGTCCCGGACGAATGTGGCGTCGGGTCTCCGCGCCCGACGTAGCGTCCGGGCTCTGTCCCGGACGGATGTAGCGGCCGGGCCCCGCACCGGCCGTACCGTGTGGGACCGGTTTCCAACCGGTCAGGTGGCGTCGGGTCTCCGTGCCCGACGAACGTAGCGGCCCGCGCTCCGCGCCGGCCGTAGCCTACGGCGGCTCGCCGGACGAGTGTGCCACCGGCATCTCGCCGGTGAACCGTTGCGTCGGGTCTCCGTGCCCGACGTAGCGGCCGGGCCCCGCACCGGCCGACCCTGTGTGGCACCGGCTAATAGCCGGTGTACCCGGCAGTGGACCACGGCGGAACGTGACAACGTGACAAGGTAACAACGTAACAACGTGACAAAGTGATAAGGGGGCGGGGATTGGGGATTGACGACTGGGGATTGCGGATTGACGATTGGGGATTGCGGATCGGGGATTGAAGGCTTCGGGTGGAGTTGTCAGCGAGCGTGCGGCTGCCATGTGCCGGCTGAGCTGCCAGAGAATCGCGCCCCCACCTATCGCTACGCGATAGATGGGCTAGCCAGCCGCTACGCTCTAGCAGCCCGTGGTGAAAGTCGACGATCCACGTTAGACTCAGTCCATCATCGAAGCACATTGATCGGTGAAGTCAGGGAGGACGATGATGGCGATGGGTCAGCGGAAACGGGAGCGTCAAGAGACGTTCTGGGTTCCGGCCAGTGAACTGCCGCAGACGCCCGGACACCCCTTCTACGAGCGGTTGAACCAGATTCTGGATGGCCAGGGGTTTGATCGCTTCGTCGAAGAACGGTGCCGGAAGTTCTACGCCGACAAGATGGGTCGTCCGTCATTACCGCCGGCGATCTACTTTCGCATGCTGCTGGTCGGCTACTTCGAGGG
>CAZDTB010000481.1:0-3845 GCA_964508075.1 uncultured Planctomycetales bacterium | reverse complement strand
GTTGCCTCAACCGCCCGGCGCGTCTGCTCGGTGGTGATGTACTTGCAACACCTTTTCAGAATCGCGTCGTTTCCGGACTCGATCCCGTAGAAGATATCGTTCAGCCCGGCATCCTTCATGGTCGCCAGAATGTCCGCGTTGATCGTGTTCACGCGGCCCATGCAGTGCCATTTCAGGTCCGGATGACGAGCCTTGATCAGTCGGCAGAACTCGCGAACACGTGACCGCCGCATCGTGAACGTGTCGTCCTTGATCAGCAGGTAGTCGATGTCATACCGGCGGCGCAGGTCGTCGATTTCCTTCATGACGTAGTCGAGGCTATGCTCGCGCACCTTCGACGCCAGCTTGTAGCCGGATGCGCAGAACGTGCACCGCCCCGGGCAGCCACGTGAGGTATGAATCGCCGCCGCCTTCTTCGAGTAGCTCAGGAAACCCTGCTGGTGGTAAAGCGATTGATCGGCCAGCTCGCGGTCCAGGTGCGGCAACTGGTCGAGGTCTTCGAGCGGCGGCCGCGGCGGATTCACCACCACCTTCTCGCCGGTGCGCCACGCAAGCCCCGCGATTCGCCCGAAGCTACCGTCTCCGCCCGACAGGGCCTCCAGCAGCTCCAGCGTCGTCTGCTCGCCCTCGCCGTAGACAACAAAGTCGGCACTAGGGATCTCTTCCAGCGTGCGGCCCGGCATCACGCTTGGGTGCGCCCCGCCCAGCACGACCGGCGTCCGGGGGGACTGCGACTTGATCGCGTCGACGATTCCTCGGGCCGTGAAGAACTGCGGCGTCATAA
Source organism: uncultured Planctomycetales bacterium (assembly GCA_964508075.1). Classification (GTDB taxonomy): domain Bacteria; phylum Planctomycetota; class Phycisphaerae; order UBA1845; family Fen-1342; genus JALSRY01. The sequence goes on along the minus strand of CAZDTB010000481.1, from coordinate 3,061 downwards.
ACGACACGCCCGCCAGCAGTGGATTCTCGTGGCGAACCAGGTCGGCGATCTCGGGGGCTGTGATGTTCTGCACGTTCGGATCGATGAAGTGGACGCGATAGCCGTGCCGCTTCACGAACGCACTGATGTAGCCGATGCCGAGCGGGAAGTAGCGTCCGGCGGCCTTGCGCATCGGCCCGTAGTCCTCGAAGTACGGGGCCTGGATCAGGATCAGCAGGTTATTTGCCGAGGTCGGCGGCATCGCCGGTTCTCCATTCTGAACGCTCACGCACGAAGACCACCGCGTCGGCCGGCAACGGCTGCTTCCAGACGTGCGGGTTTACGAAGGTAACGTTCTCGGGCACGTTCCAGCCCGTCAACAGACCGATCGCCGGATGCCACGCGTGCGCCACAAAGCCGTTCAGGAAGTAGACTTGCTTGGCAGCATGTTCGGTGCGGGCCTGCTCGAGCAACGGCAACAGCCCGTCGGTCGGAATCTCTCTCAGATAGCGCGCGAAGTATCGATGCAAATCGGCATAATTCTTGTGCAGTCGCAGCGACATCAACCCGCCCACCACCAGCAGCAGCGCTGCCGCCGACACCCGGGCCGCGAACTGCCGACGGCTCGCGATCAGTGGTATGAACGCCCATTGCCGCGCGGCGACGAAACGCCGGATGAGGCCGTAGAGCTGCTGGTAGCCCTGCGCTGACAGCGCGAAGACGGCAAACATGCAACAGGTATAGCGCGTCGGCTTGGGGTCGCTCGAGGCCAGCGCCACCAGCCCGAACACAATCAGCAACACTAGGTTGAAGATGAGGAAGTATCGTTGCGACCGGTCGCACGGCGGCGATCCGCCCGGACGCACCAGCCGAATCAGCGCCCGCCCGAACCCCCACAGCCCCACCAAGAACCCCGGATAGACAAACAGCGGAACGATCCCGTTGAAGCCTGGCCCGTGATACAGAAAAGTGTTGGCGTGGTAACTGCCGTAGCCGGTCAAGTAACGACCGGCGTAAAAGGTCGACTTCCACTGCAGGAGCCGGTTCGCATCCGGTTCGGTCAGTTCCAGCTCGACGTCATCCAGAGTCATATCGACAAACAGCCGGTAGCGGAGCACGCTCCACAGGCCGTCCGGGCCCTGCTCCTTCGCGATGCCGAGGCAGGTCGCGGAAAAAATCGCCAAGGTAAGGACCACCGCCGCCCCCAGCCCGACGATCGTCGGGCCGCTCGGCCCCGGCGCGAGCCGCCGCGTGCGCACGGATTGCACGACCCAGCCCGCCACCAGAATGCCAAGGAAGCCGATGCCGAACACGACCGCGTAGACCGTCTCATGGACCCCCAGCGAGTAGATCAGCGCGCCCGAGACTGCCAGCAGCGCCACCGGGACGATCCGCCGCGACCAGCCCACCTGGCGTTCCTGCGTTCGAGCCAGGTTGCGGATGAATATCAGCAACAGGGGCGTCAGAAGCAGCACGACCATCATGCCCAGCCCGCGGGCCAGCGGCATCAACGCGCGGTCGTACATCAACAGCGCGGTGATAAACAACGCCGGAAGAGCCGAGAAGTAGTAACGCGTGGCCAGATACGTCAGCACGCCGGCCACCAGCGCGACGCCAAAGTACAGGACCGTGACGGCGGCGGCGGGGTTGTCCGGGAAGCTGAGCAGCGCGCCGCGCGCCAGCAGTGTCATCAGGGGGGAGTAGCTTTCCCAGTCATAGCGCCGATAAGAATCGACGTACTCGGGGTTGACGTGACGCGCCGCCCGCTCGAACGAATCCGCGTAGTAGATGTAGCGTGATTGCAGCGGATCGGTCTCGGGATAGTAAAAGAGCACGCCGAGCAAGAGCACGGTCCCCAGCGCGATCAAATCACCCGCGTGTCGTCTCACCAGTCGCGGACTCCTCAAAGCTCTCGAAGCAGTGCGCAAAAAGTGCCGCGGCCCGACAAGCGAAGCACCCCGGCGCTACCGCTGCCTAGCCACAGCCTTCTTATCGGCGCCGGGCGGAGGACCGGTTAGACGGGCAACTCTCGTTTCCGATTGACTCGCTAACCCGCGTGACCACGCAGCTCCTCCAATCGGACCGCGCGGCTTCGCATACAGATGGGGACCTCAACGTCTATATGGTGGTGCTTTCCGCGGCAACCACTCGCACGCCGCTCGCCCCCGGCGAGAATGCCCCCTCCTCCAGACCGTCCTCGGCCTGACGGATCGCACCGAGGGCCCGAGAGACCCGCTCCGCAAGCTGTTTGAGACGCACGTCGACGACGTCCTGGACCCCGCCGACCTGCCCGGCTGAAATCCAGCTACCCCGGACGCGCGAAGCCTCGTACGCCGGCTTGGGCGCGTACCCCGACATCGAACCCCAAGCAGGGGGCAGCGCGAGGCGCGCTGCTTGCATCGGCGCGGGAAGCGCCGTGTGCTCCTTCAACCTCTCCATCAACACCGCGTGCAGCGCATTGCCGACAGCGGTAGCCGTAACCCGGTCGCACTCCTCGCCGAAGGCCTCCACCAGCGCGTTGTCGCAGAGCTGACTGATCAGCGCCGGATTGCCCTTCCCCAACTCCGAGATCTGTTCGATGACCCCGTCGCTGAAAATGCGGCGAGCATCACCGCCCGCCATCGCGATCCGCGCCCGGATGTAATCGCTGCTCAGTTCCGGCGTCAGCAGCTCGAGCCGGCAGGTTCGAAACACGCGTCGCCGAAGTCGGATCAGTTCCGCGGACGTCAGGACGTCCAGCAGCTGCGGCAACCCAAACAAGAGCACGCTGGCCGGCTTCGGGTAACGCAGCTCATTAGAGAACCACGCGATCACGTCTGCCCAGCCGGACTTGGGGAGTTCATCCGCACAGTCCACGATCAGCAAAGGCGGTTCGTAACGGAATTCCGTGCCGTGCGTCTCGGCAGCCAGCGTCGTCCTCTGGGGGACCGTCCCTGCACGGTTGCGGACGTGTCGCGGCGAAGAATACAGACTCACGTTCGTCTGATTGCAGGGCTGTGCGCCCCCGTGAACCCACAGCACCGTTGTGGTCTCGGCCGCAGCCGCCGCGACGATCTGAGCCAGCAAGGTCTTCCCGCAGCCT
>CAZDTB010000480.1:0-3850 GCA_964508075.1 uncultured Planctomycetales bacterium | reverse complement strand
GGAGCGTCAGCATCATGTACAGCGTCACGTCAAGCTAGTACACGTCTGCCCGACGATAGATCGCCGTGCTCGGCCAGGTTATCTGCTCGGTCGCTATGAAGGAAGGCGTGCCAACCATCTCGGTGCTGCGGGTCAGCCCCGGTTCGTCGAGCATCCGCGCCAGGCCGAAATCCGTGATGTGCAACTCGTCGTCCGGCCCCAGCAGCAGGTTCTGCGGCTTGACGTCGCGGTGAACCACGCCCTGCTCGTGCGCGTGGTGCAACCCCTCTGCCACCCCGGTCATCAGTCGCACGATCCGCTTGAAATCGCGCGCCGGCCCGAGCCGATGCGAGATGCGACTTAGCCGCGCGGTCGACACGGCTGAGCGCAGCACAGCCGTTGCCGACGAGAGTGGCCGTGTAGCGGCTTGGGGTGCCTGGGGGGCTTCCAGCTTGACCGTCTGGGCCTGGCCGACACTACTCCGCATCTCTCGGCGGAGTACCTGGTCGAGCGATTCGCCCTCGACCAGCTCCATCGCGTAGTAGAAGTAGTCCCCCTCGCGGCCCTGCGCGTAGATTGGCACGATATTGGTGTGATGCAGCCGGGCTGCTGCCTGCGCCTCGCGCATGAAGCGTGCGACTGACCGTTCACTCTGGACCAGGCCGGCGGAAAGCAGCTTCAAGGCGACGATGCGATTGAGCGAAACCTGGCGTGCCCGGTAAACCACGCCCATCCCGCCGCGGCCCAGCTCCTCGAGGATCTCGAAATCGCCCAGGCGGCTGTGGTTTTCCAGTGCCGCCGGCCGCGCCGGCAGCGGCCGGGTGCGTTGCGAGTCCCAGGCGCTCTGCTCGGCGCCCCGCGCCGCTCCCAAATCACCCACGAGCGCACGCGTCTCACGATACCTCGCGGCACACGCCGGGCACTGCTCGAGATGCTCGCTGACCAAGCGGGTCTGGTCAGCCGCCAGCTCCCCCTCAACGTAGTCCAGCAGCAGCTCCGCGACGGTCTCGCAGGTCATAGCAACATGGAATCATCGAACTGTTGCAGCTTCTCGCGCAGGACGTCCATCGCCTTGCTCAGCCGGGCCTTGGTCCCCGCCACCGAGAGCCCGATGGCCTCGGCGATCTCGTCGCGTGGCAATTCCTGAAAATAGCGCATCACCACGACGCTGCGCAAATCCTCGTCCAGCTCCCGCAGCACCGCCAGAATCCGCAACGCCCGATCGCGCTTCAAAGCCTTGCCGGCCGGCGTCGTCAGCGGATCAACCGCGTGATCGAAACTGCGTTGCACTCCCCGGGCCGCCCGGGCGGTCGGCGGCGCCTCGTTGTGCAGCTTGCGTTGCACGTCGATACACCGCCGTCGGGCGACCTGGTAGAGCCACCCCCGAATGCTGCGTGTCGGCAGCGACTCGGCCTCCAGCCGACAGCAGGTCGTCAACACGTCCTGAACGATGTCTTCGCCCCGGGCCGGATCCCCCAACATCCGCCGGCAGAACATCCGCAATTCATCCCCATAGCGTCGCTCGATCGCCGCGATCGCCCGAGCGTCACCCGCGCGCAGGCGATCCATCAGCAGCCGATCGTTGTGGCTCAAGGTGCTCGTGCTCGGATCGTCACCGGTCATCAGTGGGACCCTGCCTCCCGTTGATTACCCGATGCGTAACACTCACCCGAAACTGGTGCATCGTTCGCAATGGCCGCTAACGATAACGGTTAAGGCACGTGCTCTTAGCCCGCAGCGTAACCGGTCGGCGGTCGGCGAACAACCGTTTGCGCCGGCGAGTTGATCACTGGCGCTGGGCTTTCAGTAGCCGCATCGTCCGCTCGTGCGTCCTCCAAGTGTGGAGATCGCAGAAGTGCCGAACGCCCGGCCCGAGCCCGCCTCGGCCGGCAACGATTCGCTCGCCCGAGATCGGCAGGTGGTGGACATGGTTGATGCGACCATCTCCCCCCTGTCGATCCTTCTTGACTTCGAGTTGCGATGGGGGAGCCCGGCGCCCGAGGCATCGACGCTGAACGGCGCCGGGCCTCATTATGGGTTAGCGTGGTCACCCCCCAAGAAAAACGCAGGGTCGACCCGCGGGCCGACCCTGCAAATGCCTTGCCTCATGCCCTTCCTTTCGGCTCCCCTGGAAAGGATAGACAAGTTCCGCTGCTTCCCTCCTCTCGACTCCCCTCAAAAGGAACAGGAAACAGCGCGTTATAATAGGCGCGCGACCACGAAGATTTCCACGCGCAGGCCGAAAAAAGTTTGAGATTTCGTCAAAAACTTCGTCTCTCGGTCTGGAGTGGTCAACTCAACCCCCTCTGGGGAGTTGCAGGCTTGGGCCTGTGCCGCCCCGCGCGGACTGAAGTCCGCGGCTCTTCGAGTTGGGTCGGGCGCTCCAAGTTACCGGACCGCCTGACTGCCGAAATCGGGCTAACACGCGGACTGAAAGAGGCTTACGGGCAAGCGGTCCCGTACACCGCCAGCAGCGCTGACAGGTCGCTCAGATCGACATCCCCGTCGCCGTCCAGGTCGCCGTCCTCGTACTCGGCCCCGCTGGTCGTCCCGTAGTGGGCGAGCAGGGCGGCGAGGTCGGCGAGGTCGATGTCACGGTCGCCGTCCAGATCGCCGGGGCAATCGGTTTCCTCACAAACGATCCGTGACACCAGGAAGTCGTCAACGCCCGCCTCAACCACCGAGCCGCTGTTGAGATCGGAGGCCTCGAACCGAACCATTACCTGGCTGGTTGGCGTCAAGTAGTCGCCCACCATAAACGTGTGCTCGCTCCAGCCGCCCGAGGTTTGCGGGCCGAAGATCGAGACGAGCGTCCAGTTCGCTCCGCCGTCGTTCGACACGTGGACCTTGAACAGATCATTGTTCGGATCGGCCCCGAAGTTGTTCGTGTACCACAACGCGTAGTGGATCCGGGCGTCGCCATCGCTGAGATCGATGTTGGGGGAGTAGAGCCAGGTGTAGCCGTCGTCCACGTCCGAGTTACCGTACTCGTTGTCGGTCAGATAACACTGCCCCGAGCCGTCGTAGTCGGTGGGGGGGTCGCCGCGGTCACCGCCGCCGACCGGCACGCCACGATCCCACGCCCCGTCGGCCAACCCCGGGCTGTTCTCCACGGTCCAGCCCTGATCGGTTTCGAAGTCGTCCGCCATGATGGCCACGATTTCGCCCACGTCGGCGGCGTAGCTGCTGGCCGGCGCGTCGGGTGGCTGGTAGACGACCCCGCTCTGATTGCCCTCGGCACTGAAGTAGTATTCCGGCGTGTCGTCGCAGTACGCCGCCGGCAGCGTGGCGCGATACAGTTCGCCGCCGAGCGGCACCAGCGGCGACGTCTGGAACACTCCGTCGTCGTAGCGATGATAGAGCGTGCCCGAGTCGGCGACGTAGCTCTCGTCCCCTTCGAGAATCTGGACCGTGATGTCGGTGGGCTCGCCCGGCGTCAACAAATCAGGCAGGCCGTCCGGGAAGCCGATGCTCAGCGAGCGGCTGATGCGCACGTAATAGACGTCTTGCTCGCCGTTGAACGTGGCGGCGTATGCGAGATGTGCGGCCGAATCGTCGGAGATCATGTCGTAGTAATCGCCGAGCTTGTTCTGCTGGGGCCAGCCGAGGTGGGGGTCGAAGGCCGGGGTCAGGGCCTGGTTGGTGGACCAGGTCTGACCGGCATCTGCGGAATAAGAGTAGTACACTTCGGAGTCGTAGCCGCCGGCGTCGTTGCGCGTGTCGTTCCAGACGACGTCGATGCGGCCGCTGGGGGCAACGGACAGGGTGCCGAACCACTGCCAGGCCGAGGTACTCGAGTCGTCGTTAACCCGCACCGGGGCGCTCCACGTCGAGCCGCCGTCGGTGCTGCGCGCAAACATGACATCGAGGG
>CAZDTB010000479.1:0-3861 GCA_964508075.1 uncultured Planctomycetales bacterium | reverse complement strand
CCTTCCAAGAGCATGAGACCGCCGACTGGCCGTGGTGTGAAGACGTGGTCACGTATGACAACGCCCGCGTTCCCCAAGCACTGATCCTGGCGGGACTGACGCTCGACGATGAAAGCTTGACGCAAAGGGGGCTGCGCGTGCTGAGCTGGCTGCTCGACGTTCAGACCGCCGACGACGGACATCTCTCCGTGATCGGCACCGACGGCTGGCTTCGTCGGGGAGGGCGCCGCGCCCCTTACGACCAGCAGCCGCTCGAGGCGGCGGCCCTGATCGAGGCCTGCAAAGCCGCCCACCGAGCCACTGGCCAGGAAAAGTGGCTGATCGAAATGCGCCGCTGCTTCGCCTGGTATCTGGGTCAGAACGACGCCGGCGTCTCGCTCATCGAGTTCAAGTCCCACGGCTGTTACGACGGTCTGGTGCGCGGCGGGGTCAATGAGAACTTTGGCGCCGAATCTTGCGTATCATGGCTGCTATCGTTATTGACGATGCACGAGATGCAGCCCGGTGAAGCGCCGGATCGCTCCTGGGAAACCGGCGTCGCCGACGCCGAGTTGGGACCGCTACATCATGCGCAAGAAGAGCCGTATGCCGAGTCAACGCCAGCTAAGAGTCGTTCGAAGGCCTGAGCGGTTCCTCGCGGACAAGCGGCGCGTGATCACGCGGCCTTTCCTTCCGGACAACGAGGAGCATCTCAAATCGGTGCTGGATCGCGTGCTCGGGCTCTCCGACACCGAGGTCAGCCGCCTGCTGTCCGAAGTGATGGCGGACTTCTCGAATCGCCACCGGGACATCATGGGGGCGTTCGAGGCCCACTACGACATGGTCCGCGAGCACCTCGACGACCGGCCCGTTTCCGACGAACGGCGCCGGTTGATCGGTGCGTATTTCACCAAAGAGTACTCCGTCGAAGCCGCCGCACTGTTTAACCCCTCGATGGTGCCGCATCCCGACCAGAGCGGTCTGTCGCCGGGCGAATGCCGAATCATCGTCAGCCTCCGCGCCACCGGCGAAGGACACGTTTCATCCATCGGATTCAGGTCCGGGCTGATTGATGCGGGCGGTGAGATCACGATCGACCCCGTCAGCCGCTATGTCGCCACGCCGGAGATAATCAGCACTCCGGTCTACGACAAACACACGTTCGATCTCAAGCTCTCCGAGATGGGCGTCCACAACGACATCTCGGAGATCGTGCTCGAAGACCTGCCGCCGCAATTCACCGCCGAAGATCTGGAGCAGGGCATCGACAACCTGCGCAGACGGGGCATCGCCCCGGCGAATTTTCGCAAGACCGTCTATGCGATTGGGTGGCTCGCCCACAGCAATTACGTTGCCGTATTCCCGCCGGACTGCGCCATGTCTGAGCGGATCATCTTTCCCGTCAGCGGAAACGAGAGTCGCGGAATCGAAGACGCCCGCTTCGTCCGCTTCGTCGACGACGATGGGGTGGTCACTTATTACGCGACCTGCACCGCTTTCAACGGATTCGAGGTCCTGCCGCAGATGATCACGACGCCCGATTTCCGCTCGTTCAGGATGTCGACGCTCAACGGTGAGTGCGCGGCGAACAAGGGCATGGCGTTCTTCCCGCGCAAGCTCGACGGCCTGTACACCTCGATCTCGCGCCTCGATGGCGAAAACCTCTACCTGCTACAGTCCGACAATATCGACTTCTGGAACACGGCGAAGAAGATCCGTGGACCGCAGTATCCCTGGGAGCTCTTCCAGATCGGCAATTGCGGCTCCCCGATCGAAACCGACGAGGGTTGGCTCCTGCTCAACCACGGTGTCGGGGCGATGCGTCGCTACACGATCGGCGTCGACCTGTTGGACAAGGAAGATCCGTCACTGGTGATCGCCCGGCTGGACGAACCGATCCTGATTCCCGAAGAACAGGAGCGTGACGGGTACGTGCCCAACGTCGCCTACTCCTGCGGCGCGATGGTCCACAACGACCAGCTGATCATCCCGTACGCCATGTCCGATTCAATCGCGGGGATCGCGACGCTCTCCTTGCCGGAACTCCTGGCGCAACTCACACGAAGTCGCGTTCATGCGTAGGCACCGAGGTATCGAACGTCACCAGCCGCACGCGCGGATACCAGCGGCTGGCAGCAAAACGAGCCGGGCCGCCGTGAGTGGGATCGCCATGCCGGCCGAGTAGTAGGCATGCACCTTGGGTGTGCCCGTCCGCCGATCTTCGCGCGGCCAATTGGACGGCTCGGCCCGGCATTTGACGACGTGTCCTCGCCATCGCGGCGAAGACGTCTCGGCTTGCGCCACCTTCCCGGGTTGATATACTACCTTTCCGAATGCAGTGAAAACGTCAATGGTTTCGTGCGCGAGATGCACGACATGCGCAACATACAGATTTCGGTTTGTCTCTGCGGAAAAACGACTTACGTGTAAGTTGTGGTATGGTCGAAAGTTGCGATTTTGGCCCTGATCACACTCATAACCCGGAGCTCGCAGGTTCGAGTCCTGCCCCCGCTAGTGTAGTGTCTCAGAATTGTGCAACTTTATAGCCATCTTGTGGGTATCATTCTCCGAGAGGAGGATAACACCCATGCGCGTGGCGGTTTCCATTACGTTGAGCGATACCGATCGTCAGCTCCTGAAGCGTTGGTCGCGCGGGCGCAGTACTCCGGCGCGGCTGGTTACGCGGGCGCAGATCGTTCTGCGTGCGGCCGAGGGGCAGGAGAACAAGCAAATTGCCGCCGAGTTGAACATCACCGAACAAACGGTGGGTCGCTGGCGCAGACGATTCGCCACGGCGGGTTTGGCGGGGATCGAAAAGGACGCTCCGCGCGGCGGACGCAAGCCGAAGCTCCGCGATCGAATGGCTCGCAAGATCATCGAGATCACGACACAACAGACGCCGAAAGACGCGACGCACTGGAGCACCCGGACGCTGGCCAAATTTCTGGGCGTCGACAAGATGATGGTGCAGCGTGTCTGGCGGGCCAACGAACTCAAGCCGCATCGTGTGAAGACGTTCAAAGTCAGCAACGACCCGCACTTCGTCGAGAAGCTGATCGACATCGTGGGTTTGTACCTCGATCCGCCGGAACATGCGCTGGTGCTCAGTTGCGACGAGAAGAGCCAGATTCAGGCCTTGGATCGTACGCAGAAGGGCCTGCCGCTCAAGAAGGGCCGGTGCGGCACGATGACGCACGACTACAAGCGCAACGGCACGACGACACTGTTCGCCGCCCTGAGCATGCTCGATGGCAAGGTCATCAGTCGCTGCCAGTCCCGACATCGACACCAGGAATGGCTGAAGTTCCTGAAGCTGATCGACGCCGAAACGCCGCCCGAGCTGGATCTACACCTGATCGTGGACAACTACGCGACGCACAAGCATCCTCGCGTTCAAACGTGGTTGAAAAGACGTCCTCGCTTCCACGTGCATTTCACGCCGACGAGCAGTTCCTGGCTGAATCTCGTGGAGCGCTGGTTTCGAGAAATCACCGACAAACGAATCCGTCGAGGAACCTTCACCAGTGTGGCCAAGCTCGAAGCGGCCATCGAGTCGTATATTCAGACCCACAACCAGAACGCGACCGCCTTCATCTGGACTGCGGGCGTCGAGAGCATACTCGCCAAAGTCCGCCGGGCGCGCGAAGTCCTGAATAATGTTGCATCTGTATGAGACACTACACTAGCGAAATCTGAGTTGCGAAACTGGGCGGCCCGCGCGTTAGCGAACGACGCCCAGGCCCAGCCCCCTCGGCGTTTCGCATTTCCAAGGCGAGTTTCCACAGCAGGCTAACGTTCGGCTGCCTACCAGCAAAGTCTCCGGATGAGCCTGCGCACGAGCGCTGCTCGGGCAGCGCGAGCCATTCGTTGCCCGCTTTCCCC
>CAZDTB010000478.1:0-3869 GCA_964508075.1 uncultured Planctomycetales bacterium | reverse complement strand
AGTCCTTGGTCAATGGGGCTGACCTCGGCTCCTTCGCGATCCAGAATCAGCGCGCCGCCGGGAGCGATCCGATCCACATGCAGCTTGACGGTCTTCGCATCCAACGCCAGCAGCACGTCAGCCTGACGGGTGTGAGCGCCCACTGACCCCTCAGCGACCATCACGTCGAAGTAATTGTGCTCACCCTTGATGTTGGAAGGGTATTCCTGATTGAGGAAGACTCCGAACCCAGCTCGCGAGCAGGCCCGCGCGAATGCTCGGGCAACCGTCTGCACGCCCTGCCCGGCATGCCCTCCGATGATCACGCTCAGCTCGTTGCGTTTCACAGCAGTCTCCTCGCGGGGTCCCGCCAGGGACCGGCTAGAACGGGGCAAACCCCGCGGCCGACCAGTAGTCCTCCTTCAACTCCTCGTGCTGCTTTAGCAGGGCCTGGTAGTGGCCGGATTCCCAATCGGCCAGCTCCAGGTAGAACTGCGTCGCGAGCGGTTCGTCCGACGCTTCGGCCTGTGATCGATAGAACTTCTGGGCGTCTAGCTCGAGCTGAATCCCGATTGAGAGAGCACTCATCTCGAGATGGGCCTCTCCGATGCGCGCTTTGATGCGCTCGGAGAAGATCGGCGACATACCGGTAAGATCCGCGCGCGGGCCGAGTCGGGCGTCTTGGTCCGGCCGGCCGGTCTTCAAAACCGACTCATAGTGCTGCGTCAGAAACCGCACGTGATCCAGTTCTTCCGCGGCGAGCTGGGCGAACACCGTCTGGGCCTTCGGATCCCTACTGGAATTGGCGGCCATGGTGTAAAAACCGTGGCCGTCGCGCTCGGCCTTGATCGCCCTCAGCAGTCCGTCCGCCAGGTTGGTCTTTGCGTTTACCATGAGTTGCTTCTCCGATGTTTGCCACGGCCGCTCGGTCGGCGCGCTGCCAGTACGCCGAACCGGCAACGGCCACGATCTTGGGCGAAGTCACGCGTGTGGTGCAGTGGCTGAGCCCCGACGCTTCAACCCTCCTTCAAGATAATGTCGTCGTACTCGATTTCGAAGCGAAGCTTGTGCTTGGCTTCCTCCTGAGCCAACGCCAGCAGCGTCTGCCTCAGGGCTGGGTCGTCGGTCGCCGCGGCCAGATCGTGATACAGCTTGAAGGCCGCCTTCTCGGCCTTCATGGCCAGGATGAGCGCCTGCTGATAATCGAGGTCGGCGGACAGCTCGACCTCTTCCAGGTAATCGCCGATCTTCAGGTCCACCACGCGTTGCTCTGCGGGCAGCAGTTGCCTGCCATCCTTGATACTCAGAAGCTTGGCCTTGTGTCCGCGTTCCTCTTCAGCAAAGTCGAGGAAGGCCCCCTTCATGTGCTCGTGGCCCATCTTGTTCGCGAGGTCGGTGTAGAACCTGGCGGCATGCTCTTCCTGTGCAATCGCAAAACCCAGAATCTCGTCCACTGTATTCAGCGCCACAACTTTTCTCCTTCCCGGCTGTCCGTCCCGTGCTTGCGGGCTTTCTCCGGGCGGGCCCGGCGGCCTCCCGCAATCACCCCATCTGTTCCCGCGCGGCGACGGCCGAACGCCGGCCGTCATCACACCCCCAAGCTAGCCCCACTTGCCCTTGGCGATGTGAATCTGCATTTCGGTCATGGCCAGCTTCATGATCTCGTAGCTGTGCGCCAACGACTTCTGAAAGACGTCGACACAGCCGGGATCGAGATTGTCCGCGATCCCGTCCTGGCAGACCTGCTCCATCTTGCGGCCCAGGTTCACGAGCCGGCACTGCAGGGCGTTGGTGTGACGCGACCGCTCGACCAGCTTGGCGGCCTTCTCGTCCAGCAGGGTGAACTTCTCTGGCGGCGCGCCGCACTTCGGGCACCGCGCCGGCGGCTCATCGCCGTCGTGAACGTATCCGCAAACGCATTTCCACTTCTTCATGGCTCTTCCTTTCTGCTGTTGCGCTGTAACTTGACTGCCTTCATTCCCGATGCCGTGTGTGTGCCTCCTCTTCCACCTGCTCGGCTACGCTCGCTGACGAAGTCGGAGAACCACATCGCGTGCACGTTTTCCTCGTGGGCCTGAATCCGCATCCGGTGCGCCCTTCCTTTTTCATGCGTTCAGCGGCGACTCGAAGACATGGATTGACTTCTTACACCGCCGCCTTCACGGCTTCGAGCGCCGCCACGTAGTCGGGCTCGGTGGTGACTTCGCGCACGTATTCAGCATGCACAACCGTGTCATTCCGGTCGATAACGAAGACCGCCCGGGCCAGCAACCCCAGCTCGGCGATGTACACGCCGTAGGCCTCGCCGAATGTGCGGTACTTGTAATCGCTGGCCGTAATGACCCGTTCGATCCCCTCGGCCCCGCAGAAGCGCGCCAGGGCAAACGGCAAGTCAAGGCTCACACTCAGGATCACCACGTCGTCCGACAGGTCGGCTGCCTCCTTGTTGAACGTGCGCGTCTGCGCGGCGCAGACCGGCGTGTCGAGGCTCGGGGCCACACTCAGGACCCGCGCCTTGCCGCGGAAGCTGCCGCTCTCGACATCAGAGAGATCCTTACCCACCAGCTTGAAGTCCGGAGCCTGGTCGCCAACCTTGAGCTCGGCCCCGACGAGCGTCAGTGGTTTTCCCTTGAAGGTTGCGGCGTTGGCGCGTTCAGTCATTCTTGGTGCCTCCCTTCGTCCAGGCTCCGCGTTCGCGTTGAGACCTGATGCTCCTTCGCGACCTAAGAAACCACATCGTCTTGATCGCCTCACATGCGGCGAACCATAGGGCTGCCGCTGACCGTCGTAGACCTGCGCCTGCGATTGGTCCCGCGGCGACACGTCTTTGACATTCTCTGCGGTAGTCTCCCTGCACGCCGGGCACATGCCGCAGAGGATGACCGATAATATCGTACCCGTTCAAGTTCCAAAAGTTGAATCTCAACGGATCGCCGAAGACTCCGCGGATCTTGTCAACCCGCCCGTAACGAGCGCACCGCACGTGGTAGTGGTGGTGTAGGTCGCCATCGAGGCGCGCTTCTGTGCCGCTGGTCTCCAATTTCCGGGTGATCCCCGACGGGGTGAGGACTTCCAGGTCGCGGTACGCCCCGACCACCTTGACCTTGGCCAGGTGCTGCCCGGCACACTCGTACCGCTGAGCCACTGTAAGGTGGGAGCTGCCTTTGTTCGATTGCTCACTTGATCACCTCACGCTGGGCATGCTTTCGTGGGGCCTTGAACGGTTCCCGATTTCGAGAGATCACTAATGATTTGTATTAGTGATAGATCGGCCCGTCAAGCGGCGCAGCTAGAAAACAGCGACGATGGCGGCGGAAACCGCGCAGGTCGAGCTGGACGGGCCGGCGCCGTATCTCGTGCTTGACGCGGCGAACGACAAGCCCGGACGCGGGGCTGAAATCCCGTTGCGGGCTGATCTGGTGGACGATCTACGCCAATGGATAGCGGGGGGGGGACCCTATTGGCCGATGCGCAGAAACGCGCCAGAGTGGCCGGAAAGCCCGTTCCTGCCCGTGTGGCGAACGGAGCCAGACTGGTCAACGTGCCGACGGACCTGATCCGGGCCTTTGACCGCGACCTTGTAGCGGCTGGAATCGCCAAGCTCGTGAAAGACGCGGACGGCAAGACGCGCATCGACAAGCGCGACGACCGAGGCCGGACGCTCGACATTCACGCGCTGCGGCACACGTTCGGCGCGCACTTGAGCAAGGGCGGTGTCGCACCGCGAACGGCACAATCGGCGATGCGACATAGCGTGCTCGAATTGACGATGAACACGTACACCGACCCGAGACTACTCGACGTGGCCGGCGCGCTAGATGCTCTGCCCAACTTGCCGCTTGACGATCCGGGCACGGCTGAGCGCCAGAGAGCGACGGGAACGGACGGCC
>CAZDTB010000477.1:0-3873 GCA_964508075.1 uncultured Planctomycetales bacterium | reverse complement strand
GTCGGGGCCAGTGTCGGTTGCAGTGTCGCGCTCGACTATGCCGTCGAGGACAAGAGTGTCGATGCGATCGTCTGCCTCAGCCCCGGCACGGATTATCTCGGGCTCGACTCAAAGGAAGACATTCGGAAAATCAGAGGACGCAAGATCTGGCTGATCGGCGCCGACAACGCCAAAGAGAAACAGGCGGTCGAAACCCTCGCGGCGCTGGCCCAGGGGACGACGACCGAACTGATCCCCGGCGATTTTCACGGGACGCACATGTTCGGCCAGGTGCCGGAGATCGAGAAGCGAATCGCCCACTACCTGAAGAAGAACGTCGGCCCGCCGACCGAAACAACTGTCTACGGCTCGATCAGAAGCGACATCTATCACCTTCCGGGGTCTGGCTGGATCGAGCGGATCAAACCGTCGAACATGCGGCATTATTCGTCCCCCGCGGAAGCGGAAGCCCGCGGGTTGCGCAAGGCGAAGTCGCGCGGGCCGGGCGACCGGCCGGGCCGAAAACGCAACCCCTGAGCGTCGGCCGCCAAACCGGCCCTCCAGGTTTCGCACCCTCTCGCCAGGCAGAGCTCGTCGCCGTGGGCGTTGGCTGAGGTGTTATGGAAGCACAACAGAAGCAGTACCCCGACGCGGCCGAGGCCGAGCACGAGGGGATGCGCTGGTGGGCAGGCCGGCCCGTACTCGCACCCTTGCTGATCTTTCTCATCGCCCTGGCCCTGCTATATCCGCTGTGGACTCGCCACGAGATCGTCTATTCCAAGCACTCCGATATCGTCGCCGAGCATCTCGCGATCAAGGCCATTGGCCGTCGGGCGATTCTGGACGAGGGTCATTTCCCGTTGTGGAATCCCTCGATGAACGCGGGCGCCCCGGCCTTCGCCAACCCGCAGTCCATGTACCTGTTCCCGCTTGACCTGCTGTACCTGGCCCTACCGCTCGATACTGCAACCAACCTGGTCATCCTGCTCAACGTCGTTCTGGCCGGGCTGTCGATGTATCTGCTCGGCCGGCAGGTCTTCCGGGGCTGGGGCGCCGCGCTGTTCTGTGCGCTCGCGTACATGTTGAGCTACCGCTATTTGGCAATGATCCACGCCGGCTGGCTGCCGAAGATGAGCATGTATGCGCTGACCCCGCTGCTGTTCTGGTGTTGCGCGCGCCTCCTGGAGCGGCCCACGGCCCGTCGAATCGCAGTGTTGGCGATCGTCGTCGCGCTGGCCTTTCTGCAGGGCGACATGCAGCAACTCTATTACAGTGGACTCGGCGGTCTGGTCTACGTGCTCGTCCGCCTGCCAACTGTTGCTCCAGCGCTTCGGCTCAGAGCATGTCTCTTCCTGGTGATCGGCGGCGTGCTGGGTGTCTTGCTCGCCGCCCCGGCGCTCTTGCCACGCCTGGAGTTCGCCGGGCTGAGCACCAGGACCGTGGCGGATTACAGATTCTTCCTGACCAACCCGCCGACCTGCTCGGACCTGTCGACGTTGGCGGACCCGCAGGACCAGGGCGGCGAGCGCGACGAATTCTGGGAGAGCAACTTCTATTTCGGCTTCTGGCTGTTGCCACTCTGGGCGGCGGCGTTTCTCGGGAACTGGCGGCGCTCGGCACTGCTGCTTTTCAGCGGGGCCGTGATGGTTGTGCTGTGTTTCGACACGTTTCTCCTGAGATGGCTGTATCAGTACCTGCCCGGCTTCGCGCTGTTTCGCCAATCTTCGAGACTGCTGTTGTTGGCCCAGTTCGTCGTGCTGCTGGTGGCAGGGACGGGAGTAGACGCGCTCGCACAAGAAGCTGCCAAAGGCAAGCGAGCCGTCTTCCTGTCGGTGGCGCTGGTGACCTTGGTGATCGGGTTGATCGCGGCTGCCAGGTGGCACGCCGGACCGGCGCTGGCCATCTGCGTTGTGCTCGCGGCTGGTGCCCTGTCGGTTGCGGTTCGCCGATCGCCGAGGATGATCACGATCGGTCTGCTGTGTCTGCTGCCGGTGGCGGATTCAATCTTCCGAACGCGCCCGCTGATAACGACGGCGCCGCTTGCGGAAGCTTTCCCGGCACACGCCGTCCACGACCTGCTAAACCGCCAAACCAACCAGGGACGTGTGCTGGCGACCGGCCGTACGGTGATTCCCTACGGCATGGCCGGATACTTCGGGATCGACTTGGTCAACGGCTACGCCTCGCTGAACCTGAAGCACTACGTAGAATACCTGGCCATTCTTCAGCAGGGGACGCGCGCCGCAATACCGCCCTACCCCGTGCTCTGGACGGACTACAGCGGGGTGAGCAAGCCGGAGATGCTGCGCGCTCTGAATGTTCGTTACATCGCTGGCAACTGGTCCTTCCCGTTCGAGCGAATCGGGTACGAGAAGGTTGCCGATTACAAGCAGGTGCCGGTGTTCGTCTTCTATGAAGGTATCAGGAAGCTTCCGGTGAAGGTGTGGCGCCTGCTGAGCCCGCTGGGTCCGGCTTATTTCGCCGACCGGGTCGAGCCGGTCGCGGACGAGACTCGATCTCTGGACGCGATTGCCACCACCACGTCGGTCTTGATGGCCCACGTGCTCGGGCTGGATCGAGATGTCGCCGAGCTGGATTGCGCGGGGGGGACGGTCGAGCCGACGCGGCGCGGGTTGAACGAGTACGAGTACGCGCTCGAAAGTCGCGGGAACAACTTTCTGATCCTGAGCCAGATCTGGTACCCGGGTTGGCGGGCGACGTTGGACGGACAGGAGGTCCGGCTGTATCGGGCCAACCACGCGCTGATCGGCTGTTTCGTCCCGCCAGGCGCACATCGCCTCGCGCTCGAGATGACCTCCCCACCACTGCGGCTCGGGATCGCGCTGGCCGGCGCTGCGCTGGCCGTGCTGATCGTCATCTTTGTCCGCACGCCACCCTTCGCGTTGCGCAGGCGCGGGCATGCCCCATAGAGCGCCCCGCGCCGGGCCAGCGTGCCGGAAGCATAGACATCAGATATGATGCGCGGCAATCGTCGCGCAAGGAGTCCGCGTGCCCCGAGGCAGACGTTACACCGCGGCCGGGTCGATCGTGCTGGTGACTCTGGTCGTGTATATCCCGGCCATGCGGGGCGGGTTCGTCTGGAACGACGAGGAAGTCGGCGGTCTGACCAGGAACATCGTTCTCCAGGAGAACGGTCTCTACCGGGTCTGGTTCACGACCGAGTCGGTCAATTACTGGCCGATAGTGTGGACGTGCTACTGGCTGGAGCACCAGCTCTGGGGGTTGAACCCTGCCGGGTACCACGTCGTCAGTGTCCTGCTGCATGCCGCCTGCGCGCTGTTGATCTGGCGCATCCTGATTCGCCTGAACATTCCCGGGGCCTGGCTGGCGGCGCTGGTCTTTGCCGTGCACCCGGTGAACGTCGAGTCGGTGGCCTGGATCACCCAGCAGAAGAACATTCTTTCGCTGTTGTTCTTCCTGGCGGCGCTGCTGTCGTATCTTCGATTCGAGGATGGCCGCCGCCGGGCGTGGTACTGGATGACGGTGGTGTCGTTTCTGGTGGCGATGCTGAGCAAGGGCGCGGTAGTCTCGTTGCCGGTGGTGCTGCTCCTGTGCGCGTGGTGGCGACGCGGCGCGATCACGCGAACTGACCTGATGCGCAGCCTGCCTTTCTTTGCGGTCGCCGCCCTGATGAGTGGCGTCGAGATCTGGTTTCAGTACGCGCGGGCGATCGGGGAAGACGTGATCCGTGACGACACCATCCTCCAGCGTCTGATCGGGGCCGGCTGGGTGGTGTGGTTCTACATTTACAAGGCACTGCTCCCGATCCACGTATGTTTCATCTACACCCGCTGGGAGATCGACGCCACAAACTGGCTTGCGTACCTTCCCGGCCTGGCACTGTTGGCTCTCTTGGGCCTGTGCTGGCGGTAT
>CAZDTB010000476.1:0-3889 GCA_964508075.1 uncultured Planctomycetales bacterium | reverse complement strand
AGACCGTGCGCATCGAAAGTGCGGCCGGCGACCGCGACACCTATCTGCGGCGCCCGGATCTCGGGCGGCGCTTGAGCGCTGAGTCGCGCCAGCGCCTCGCAGCATTGGGGGGCAACGCGCCCGACCTTCTCATCCTCGTTGCCGATGGTCTGTCCTCAACCGGCGTCGCCGCCAATGCCGCCTGCGTCATCGCGGCGTTGCTACCGCTGGTGCGCAAGAGCGGCTGGAGCTTGGGCCCCATCCTGCTTGCCGGTCAGGGCCGCGTGGCGCTCGGCGACGACGCCGGCGAGATGCTGGGCGCGCGCGCCGTCCTCGTGCTGATCGGCGAGCGCCCCGGCCTGTCCTCGCCCGACAGCCTCGGCGCCTACCTGACATGGGGACCGCGTAACGGGCGCAAGGATGGCGAGCGCAACTGCATCTCCAACATCCGCCGCGGGGGCTTGAGTACGCAGGAAGCAGCCTTCAAGGCGCATTGGCTCATTCGCGAGGCCATGCGCCGCGAGCTGACCGGCGTCGGGCTCAAGGACGAGAGCAACTTTCAGCTCGAAGGCGGTGGTGCCGTGCGGTCGCTCCCCAAACAGTGAGGCCGGCGCCCCTCTTCCGCTTGCCGCTGCTGATGCGTCCCTCCAGCCATTTCATTCCGACGCGCCCGTTTGTGCAGCGGCACGAGAGACCGAGAGGTTGGCGGTGTGTCGTTGCATCATGGCCTGAATATTGTTTGCGTTGTGCACTGGGCGCCCAATTCAGTTCGGGCAGCGCCTAGTTGATCCGCATTAACTGAACGAAGCTGTCCGGCGGTCGGTGAGGTTATCGTCATAAGCGCAGGAACATCGGTCGCGCCGGACTGGGTCATTCCAGACAATTCGGTACGAAGATGAGGCGTGTGCGGAGGCCCCCGCCTCGCGACCCAGAAAAACACTGAAGACAATAGGCGCAGGTGCGCCCTGGGAGGACGTTTGGATGACCAAAAAATCAAAAGGCGATTCCGACCACGATCACGGCGCTACTGATCCCCACGCCAAAGACACGTCCATGAGCATGTCGCGCCGCAGCCTTCTTGCGGGGGCGGCGGTCGGATCCATCGGCGCTGCTGGGCTCGGCTTCAGCGGGTTCATGGGGTCGGCGCAGGCGCATGGGTCCAGCAAAAACAAGAGCCCGTGGAACAGCCACTACCATCCGAAGTGGAACGATCGGCGCAGATGCGGCGGTGACCGCAGCTCCGACGAGATCGCCCTGGTGAACGGAAAGTTCGTCGACGGCAAGACCAACACCTTCAGGGACATGGTGATCAAGAACGGCCGCATCGCCAAGATCGGCCGTGCGGACGGTCTCGGTCGCAATGCCCGGGTCATCGACCTGCGCGGGAAGACGGTCATTCCGGGCCTGATCAATATGCACGTGCACCACTCGCGTACGGGAACGACCCCGGACTATGAGGTGCGCGACATCGAGACGGCCTTCTCGATCAAAGAGATACAGGAGCTGATCGCCCGTCGCGCCAAAGGGGTGCCCAATGGCCGGTTCGTCGGCTGCCATCTCGGTTGGCACTACGTGCAGTTGGCCGAGAACCGGCCGCCGACGAAGGCGGAGTTGAATGCCGCGACGTCGAACCACCCGGTCTACGTTTCGGGCCGCGCCGGAATCGTCGAGAACTTCTTCTCGGTCGTGAACAGCATGGGCGAGGCGATTTTCACTGCCGCCGGCATTGCCGTCGACAGCGCCACGGGCAAGGTCGTCAGTGCCACGCCCGAACAGTGTCTCGCCGTCCTGCAATCCGTGCAGACGCCCGAGGACAAGCTGCGCCAGACCTGGGACAACAACGCGTGGTCACTCAGCAATGGCGTCACCAATATCCTCGACCCGGCCGGCAGCCCGGCCAACGCGCAGGCCTATCCGGCGCTCGAGCTGTGGCGGCAGGGCATGCTGCACCTGCGCCACCGGCTGAACTACTCGTCGCAGACGCCGGAGGTCGTTCAAACGCGAGCAGCGAACCATTTCAGATTGCTCGGGGACGACTTGTTCCGGGCCGGAGGCTTCGGCGAGTCCGTCGGATCGCGTCCGGTTACGTCCAGTACCACCTTCGAGCCTACGGCCAGGGCCATCGCGGAGGTTGGCTGGAAGCTGCAGAACCACACCGACTTCTACGCCGATGTCGATTTCCAGCTGGCGGCTTTCCAGCGGATCAACGACGACATCCCGGTGGCGGACTTCCGCTGGCAGTTGATCCACTGCTTCCAGACCACGGCTGCGCAGTTGCAGGACTTGAAGGACATCGGCGTCGGTGTCGATCTGGAGTGCGAGCGCTATCTGGACCGGTTGGAGCGCGGCGGAGGGCCGTTCTATCGCCTGATCGTCGACTCCGGAATCACTATCGGCGCCGGCACCGATGGAAGCAATTACGCTCCGAACAATCCCTGGCTCAACATCTACTACATGACGACAGGGGTGAACGTTCGCGGTGTCCCTGAAAACGCCGACCAGAAGATCTCGCGAATAGAGGCATTGCGGATCTGGACGCAAGGTAGCGCCTACCAGAACTTCGACGACGACAATCTCGGATCCTTCGAGGTGGGCAAATTGGCCGATCTCTCCGTGCTCAACCAGGATTTCCTGAGTGTCACCGACGCAAAGCTGCGCAAGACCAAGTCGGTGATGACACTCGTTGGAGGAAAAATCGTGCACCAGGGCGATTGGCCCGAGTACGCCGAAATCGGAGAGGATTTCGAATACACGGGGAGTTAGGCGAGCGCCTCCCGTTCGACGAAAGGACGCCGGTCCGCCACGCACAGCAGTGAGGCCGTGGCGGGCCGGCAGGTCCTGCGCATAAGCTGGCGGCGTGTCTGGCGAAGAGTACGCCTCGGAGAATGGCATGATCCTGTGCATACCGACGGTGCTTTCGCCCGAGGTTGTGGGCAAGGTGACGGCGTTGCTCGAGACCGCCCGGTTTGTCGACGGCCACGTAACGGCGAGCGAGCATGCAAAACTCGTCAAGAAGAACCTGCAGCTCGACGAAAGCGACGCGCGTCACGCCGAGCTATCGAAGATCGTGACCGACGCAGTGTCGGCGAGCCCTCTCTTCCAGCTCGCCGTGTGGCCCAAGAGCCTGCAGCCCTTCCGTTTCAGCCGCTACGAGACGGGCATGGGCTATGGCCAGCACGTCGATGACCCGTTGTTCGAGGGCACACGCTCGGACGTTTCGATGACCGTCTTTCTGGCCGATCCGAAAAGCTACGACGGCGGCGAGCTGGTGATCGACTGGGGCGGGAGCGAGCGCGCCTATAAGTTGGGGGCGGGCGACATGGTGGTTTACCCCTCCACAACGCTGCACCGCGTCGAGACGGTCACGCGTGGCGCAAGGCTCGCGGCCGTGAGCTGGTCGCAGAGCCACATCCGTGACCCGGCGCGCCGCGAGCTCGTCTTCGAGCTCGACATGGCACGCCGCAGTCTCTTCAACCGGGAGGGCAAGACCGTCGAATGCGACACGGTCTCGAAGGTGCTGGCCAACCTCATTCGCATGTGGGCCGATACCTGAGCACGGCGGCCGTCAAACGGGAATCCGTTTGGCGGAGACGCAGCAGCCGGCGAGCAGCCAGCCTTTGCGGTTCTGCTCGATCCAGTTGAGGGCCTCGGTGACGTCGGTGTTGCGGCACACCTCGCCGGGCGGCGGCACCAGGTAGTGCGTGCTCCAGTGTTCGCGGTGCGCCCGGTCGCAGTCACCTTCTTGGCAGAATTCGAACTTGAGGACCTGCCCCGGCAGACCGTCGCGAAGCCGGATGAGCCGCGTCTTGCAGGCGTCGGGCTCAAGGACGAGAGCAACTTTCAGCTCGAAGGCGACAAAGCCGTCCCGCCGCTGCCCCGACCGTGAGGCTGGCGCACCTCTGCGATGCTG
>CAZDTB010000475.1:0-3899 GCA_964508075.1 uncultured Planctomycetales bacterium | reverse complement strand
TGCCATGGGAGCACCTCGCGATCTGATGCGCCGGTCTTTAGTACCTGCCCTGACTATCGGTGGCTCTCACCGGCAGGATTGAGCCATCAGACGCGCTCCGCGCCTCCGTGGACCGGATCGGACACCGCAAGGGCTCCGCGACCTGCCGATCATCCGGTGCACGTCAGCCCTGCGGAATGGTATAGTGAGCGGAACACTGACCTGAGTGCGGACAGTCGCCCCGCACGACTACCTGCGGGGCGCGCGAGACCGACTATGAAAAAGGCACTTTTTGCATGGGGCGGCTGGGATGGTCACACGCCGCGGAAGTGTGTGGACGTCTTCGCGCCCTGGCTCACTGAGCAGGGGTATCAGGTCGACGCCTCGGACACGCTCGCCGTCTTCGCCGACGCCGAGCGGCTCAAAACGCTCAGCCTGATCGTGCCGGTCTGGACGCTCGGCGAGCTGACCGCCGAGCAGGAGAAGAATCTGTGCGACGCGGTCGCGGGTGGCGTCGGGATCGTCGGCTGGCACGGCGGCGCCTGTGACGCGTTCCGAGGCAACACCACGTATCAGTTCATGATGGGCGGACAGTTCGTGGCGCACCCTGGCGACCTCCTACCCGCGTGGGATGTGAACATTGTTGATCGCGAGCACGAGATCACGCGCGGGATCGGCGATTTCACGATGCGCGACACCGAGCGGTACTACCTGCACGTCGACCCGAGCAACCATGTGCTGGCGGTGACGCGCTTCGAGGACGGCTTCGACATGCCCGTGGTCTGGACGCGGAAGTGGGGGCGCGGCCGGGTCGCGGTCGCCTCGTTCGGACACACGTTCAAGGACTTCGACGTGCCGCCGGCCCGCGAAATCGTGCAGCGCGCCATGCTTTGGGCCAGCCGCTAGGCCAGATCAAACAGGAGAAGGGAGGCGCCGGTTGTGGAAGCGTTACCAGTGAAAGTCGGCCTGATCGGCTGCGGCAATATCAGCGAAATCTACCTGAAGAACGCCCGCAAGCTCGACGCGATCGAAGTGGTCGCGTGTGCGGATCTCGTCAGACAGCGCGCCGAAGCCAAAGCTGCCCAGCACGACCTCGAGCGCGCCTGCACAGTGGACGAGTTGCTGGCCGATCCCGAGATCGCGATCGTGCTCAACCTGACCACGCCTGACGCGCACGCTGAGATCGCGCTGGCGGCGCTCGAGGCCGGCAAGTCAATCTACAACGAGAAACCGTTGGCGATTCAATTGGAGGACGGACGCCGAATTCTGGAAACGGCGCGTTCAAAGAAGCTCCGCGTCGGCTGCGCGCCGGACACCTTCCTCGGCGGGGCCTGGCAGACCACCCGCAAGCTGATCGACGAAGGCGCCATCGGCCGCCCGGTTGCCGCCACCGCGTTCATGACCTGCCACGGCCACGAGAACTGGCACCCCGATCCGGAGTTCCTGTACCAGGCCGGTGGCGGCCCGATGTTCGACATGGGCCCCTACTACCTGACCGCCCTGGTCAACCTGCTCGGACCGGTCAGGCGCGTGACCGGGGCGGCCAGCATTACGTTTCCCGAGCGAACCATTACGAGCGAGCCGAAACGCGGTAAGAAGATCAAGGTCGAGGTCCCGACGCACGTCGCCGGTGTGCTCGAGTTTGTCGGCGGCGCGGTCGGCACGATCATCACCAGCTTCGACGTCTGGCACGCCAACCTGCCTTTCATTGAGGTCTACGGGGCCACGGGATCGTTGAGTCTGCCCGATCCGAACTGCTTCGGCGGCCCGGTCCGGCTGCGAGCAGCCGATGACGACGCCTGGCGAGAGGTCCCGCTCGCGTTCGCGCATGTCGAGAACGAAAGGGGGCTCGGCGTTGCCGACCTGGCGACTGCCCTGGGCACCAGGCGGCGGCACCGGGCGAGTGGGGAGTTGGCGTTGCACGTGCTCGAGATCATGCACGCCTTCCACGATGCGGCCCACGAGGGTTGCCATGTCCAGTTGAGAACCACGTGCGATCGTCCAGCACTGCTGCCGCCGGGGTTCACATTCGGCGAGCCGAGCGACTGAGACGGCGTTTGTCGGGCACGCGGCGTTGCCGGGCGAAGCGCGAATCTACTACTGGTCGTAATTGCCGTTGTCAAAAGGGTTTGCGCAGAGTATCAGCCATCTCGAGATACGACGCTACAATCCTGGTGGCGAAGCAGACACGGAGAATCATTGTGGCGGATTTCCGTCTATTTCGGTTGCCGGACGTTTTTTGGAAAACAATTGACGGAATGCCGCCGATGGGACATACTGTAATAGCGAGCGGAGGTGTCCCGATAAAGCTTCGGCACGCTTCGCGAGCTTGGAGGTATGGCACCGCTTCATTCTCAACGGACCTGTTATCATCCATACGCCGTTGATCATCATAGTGGTGCTGATAACCTGAGGCTTACGCTCGTATTGGACGTGCTGATGTACAAATACCAGTCCCCGCTGATCGCGGATCTCGCTGCGCAGCTGAAGCGCGGGCCCCGGCGGCTCTCCGTACGGCAACTTTCCAATATCGAATTTGTCCTGTCGGTCATCGAAGCGGACAAGAGCTACCCGTTCGATTTCATCCGGCACGCGCTGACCGGCTTTCGGGCCCCCAATGGTGACCACCGCAGTTCGAAGCTCCTCAGCGAGGAAGTCACTCGCACCGATCTGGTCACGCTTGCGGAGGACATCAGCGCCGCCGCCGAAATCCCCTCAAGCTGCTGCCCTGAACGCGTTCACACGGTCTTCGAGTTGGCCAAGCGGTTCGACGTCAGCACCAAGACGATCTTCCGCTGGCATCGGCGGGGATTGGTCGGCTGGCGGCTGCGGTTTGACGACCGGCGCATGCGGCTGGCCTTTCCGGATCGCTGTGCTCGGCGGTTTGTGGCGAAGAATGTCGAGCTGGTGCATCGCGGCAGCTCCTTCTCGCAACTGACCAAGACCGAGCGCCAGAGCATCGTCGACCGCGCCCGGCAACTGGTCGACGGCGGCGAGCGGACCGTCAACTCGGTTGCCAGGATCATCGCCGGCGAGACCGACCGCGCCGTCGAGACGATCCGCCTGATCCTCAAGAGCTACGACGGAGCCCATCCGAAGACGGGCGTCTTCAACCGGTCGAATCTCAAGGTCGACGCGAATGACGAGCGGCTCAAGATCTGGGAGGCCTACTCTGACGGGGCGTCGCTGAAAACGCTCGGTCGGCGCTTCGGCCGATCGGCCGGGGAACTCTATCGCATCATCACGGAGATGCGCGCCCGCGAGTTGAAGGCGCGCACGATCGAGTTTGTCCCCAGCGACGAGTTCGCGGGCCCCGACGCCGACCGGGAGATCCTGAACGACCCCGTCGCCGCGGCACCAGACAACGGCCCGACTCCGCCCCGGCGGATTCCGTCCGATCTGCCACCTTACTTGCAGCAGCTCTTCCGGATCGCGCTGTTAACACCCGCAGGCGAGCGGGCGTTGTTCCGCAAGCTCAATTATCTGAAGTACAAGGCCGACGCGCTGCGTCGGGAGATCGATCCGGAGAGCGTCACCGCCAGGCAACTCGACCGAATTGAAGATCTGCTGGCGCAGGCCGACCAGACCAAGAATCGGATCACGCAGGCGAACCTGCGGCTGGTGGTGAGCATCGCCAAGCGTCACACCACGCCGACGCGGGACTTCTTCGAGATCGTCAGCGACGGCAACATCTCGCTGATGCGGGCGGTGGAGAAATTTGACTACTCGCGCGGCTTCAAGTTCAGCACGTATGCGTCGTGGGCGATCATGAAGAACTACGCCCGGACGATTCCAGAGCACAAGGCCCACCGCGATCGTTACCAGACCGGACGGGATGAGTTGCTCGAACACGCGGCCAGCCCGGCGTTGGAGGAGCACGAGAGCGATTACGCACCGGCGGTTCGCTCGACGCTCGACCG
>CAZDTB010000474.1:0-3905 GCA_964508075.1 uncultured Planctomycetales bacterium | reverse complement strand
GACCCACGTGGCGCTGGCGCGGGAGGACCGCCGCAAGGTGCGCGAGGTGAAGGCCCGCGCCGAGCACTTCACGGTGAGCCTGGTCAGCTACACCAATGCCGGCAAGAGCACGCTGATGAACGCTTTGACCGATGCCGGCGCGAGGGTCGAGGACCGCCTGTTCATGACGCTCGACACGCTCACGCGCAAGTGGGACCTTGGGAGCGGGCGCTACGTGCTCCTATCCGACACGGTCGGGTTCATCCGCGACCTGCCACACCACCTGGTGGCGTCCTTCCGGGCAACGCTCGAAGAGGCGATTCATGCCGACCTGCTGCTGCACTTGGTGGACGCTTCGGATCCGCAGGCCCTCGAGCAGATCGAGGCGGTGAGTCAGGTTCTGGATCATCTGGGCGTGGGTGACAAGCCGGCCCTGGTCCTGCTGAACAAGGCCGACGTGATCACGGATCAGTCGATCGTGACCATCCTGCAACAGACCCAGCCGGATGCGCTCCTGATCTCAGCCCTCACAGGCCAGGGTCTGGACGCGTTGCGCGACGCCGTCGACGAGCGGATGCAGGGCAACCAGCGCCGGCTGACATTGTCCGTCTCCGCGACGAACGGCAGGGCCCTGAACTTTCTGGAACGCTTCGCCGACATCCTCGACAGCCACTTCGACAACGGCCGGGCCATCCTGGACGTGCGCATCCCGCCGCGGGCGCTGGAGCATCTGCACACGCTGGCGAAAGACGTTCGGCACGTTGGAGATTGGCGTACGCCGACGCGTCAGGACGATTGACTTGGGGGACAGGGTACCAGCTAAGTGATTATAGGACCCAGATAACAAGCACTCTGGTTAGACGGAATTGTCGTAGAACCGCGCTTGATATATATCTCGTTACCCGCTAACGTCCTTAGGACGTTAGCGGGTAACGAGTAGCAGATTACCGTGTGGGTCAAGACAATTGCATCCCGAGTGCTTCGCGCTTTCGCCGAGGAGCGACGGAGGATCATCAGCGACTGGCGTGTTCTACTTGTCTGCCGAGATCTCGCGCGTGTGGACAACACCCCGCTTCCTGATCAGGCGAAGGCCGACGCGGTGGTCCTCTTTCTCCTGCGTCGCGGGGACATTGCTCCCGTTGAACGAGCAACGGGCGTCTATCGTATCGACAGCCCCTTCGCAAGTGTCATCCCGGTCTCTGACGAGCAAATCGTGCAAGAGGCAAACCCGTGGGCGGTGTTCAGCTTCCTGACGGCGCTGGGACACCACGGGCTTACCAATGCGATACCGAGGTACATCCAGGCAACCAATTACGAGCACCCCGTCGCCGATCGGTGCCCGTTGGGGACGAGGCCGGAAGAATGGCTGGAACTCGATCTGCCACGGGCCCGGCAACCGAAGCGCGTCGGGGACGTTGCTATCCAGTGGACGCGCATGAACGGTGCGTTCGACTTTGGGCACACGATCAGCTATGTGCACGGTCTGCCAATCTACGTTACCGATGTTGAGCGCACGCTGCTCGACGCGATTCGCGCTCCGGGCAAGGTCGGTGGGATTCGGGAGGCCCTCGAAGCCTGGCGCGAGGCTTCCCTGACACTCAACGTCGACAAGCTGGTTAATTATGCGGCGCGGTTTGAGAGTCCGGTGCTGAGGCAGCGGGTCGGTTTCCTGCTGGAGCGGCTGGGGCATTCACATCCGCGGCTGGAAGAGTGGCGCGAGAGCCTACAACGCGGAGGTTCGCTCAAGCTGGTGGCGAGCGCGCCATACGCAGCGACGTTCTCGGAGCGCTGGAATCTGTCGCTCAACGTACCCGAGTCGATTCTGGGGATACTCGGGGACTAGCTCATGGAAGACCGCCTGTATCCGATATCGCTGGCCGAGATCGAAAGATGGCGCCGGCACCACTCCACGACGCTTGACGAGGCCCGCAAACGATTCGTGCAGTTCGTGGTGCTCGACTGCATTGGTGCATCGGCGCTGCGCGGGATGCTGGCATTCAAGGGAGGTAATGCGCTGCGATTCATCCACCGAAGCCCGCGCAGCACTGTCGATCTCGACTTCACGGCGGAGAGCGGGTTTCCGAATGACAGTGAGCAGATACGCTCCCTGCTGGATGCAGCTCTTGCGCCAGGCACGCTGCGGTTCGACGTGAAGGCGCGCTGTCAGCGCATCAGGCCCAACCCTCCTGGACGGGATAGGACCTTCCCGACCTATGATATCTCTGTTGCCTACCAGCTCCCCGGCGATCGGCATTTCCTGGACTTCGAGAGTTGGAGCGGCAATCTCAGCACGGTTGTGCGCGTGGAGATCAGTCTGAACGATGAGGTATGCGAGACCTGCGTGGAGTCGCTTGCTCCCGGTTCCTCCGCCGAGATACGCGTCTGCGTGCTCGAGGACATCCTCGCGGAGAAGCTACGGGCCCTGCTCCAACAGCGCCTCCGCAATCGCCATCGGAGACAGGATGTGTACGACATCGCGCGCCTGGTGCGCTGCGCCGGCGACCAGATCGACCGCCGGAAAGTGTCGGAGTACGTCGTGCGAAAGGCGCGAGCCCGGGGCATTGAGCCACGGCGCAGTTCCTTCGACGAAGAGGCACGGCGGCGCGCCGCCTACGACTACGATCATCTCTTCAAAGACGTCGATCCGGATTTCATTCCGTTTGACGAAGCGTGGTCCACGGTGCTTGACTTCGTGGCGCAGTTGAACCTTCCAGAGTAACGCGCCGGGATATCTCGCGGTCGCTCGCTGCTCCTCCCTGCTTCGCACAGAGCCAGGCAAGCCGATGATGTCAATCGACGGCCTGTTTGAATCATCCCGCGTCGATCAATGCGAGTCTGGTGCCGAACATCCTCTGTAGGGCTGGGATCATACACGAGTGCTGGGGCTGCTGGAGTTTGGGGTCGCGGGCAACGATGTCGAAGGCGTCCTGTCGGGCTTTTTCGAGCAGCGAAAAGTCGTTGATGATGTCGCCGACGCGGAGCTCCGGCAGGCCGTGCTGGCGGGTGCCGAAGAGCTCGCCGGGGCCGCGCTGGCGGAGGTCGGCCTCGGCGATCTTGAAGCCGTCAGTGGTTTGGGCCATGACGTCGAGACGTTCGGCGGCCTTCTCGCCGCGGCCGTGGGCGATCAGGACGCAGAGGCTGTCCTTGCTGCCGCGGCCGACACGCCCGCGGAGCTGGTGGAGTTGGGAGAGCCCGAAGCGGTCGGCGTTTTCGACGATCATGATGGTGGCGTTGGCAACGTCCACGCCGACCTCGACCACGGTGGTGGCGACGACGGCGTGGAGCTCGCCCGCGACGAAGGCTTCGACGATCTCCTGTTTCTTGGCCGGTCTGAGCGAGCCGTGCAGCAGGCCGACGTTCAGTCCGCGCCAGGGGCCGTTGGTGAGGCGGTCGTAGGCCTGCTTGGCGGAAACGAGAGAATGCGGAATGCGGAATGCGGAATGCGGAGTGTCGCCACCAGGCCTTTCATTCCGCAATCCGCAATCCGCAATCCGCAATCCCCTGGTGCCTTGGTGGCTCCGTGGCTTCGTGGCCGGGCGAAGAGAATCTTCGCCCTCCCCTGCCTCCGTGCCTTCCTCTCCAATCAGGGGGCACACCACATACGCCTGCTCGCCGGCCTCCAGCCGTCCGCGGACGTACTCCATCACCGTCTTCCACTGCGAGCGCGTCACGACCTTCGTAATGACCTGACCGCGGCCGGGCGGCAGCGCGTCGATGATCGAGACGTCCAGGTCGCCGAAGACCGTCATCGCCAGCGTGCGCGGGATCGGGGTGGCGGTCATGATCAGGTAGTGCGGCAGCGGGCCCTTGGTGCGAATGTTGGCTCGCTGGAGCACGCCGAACTTGTGCTGCTCGTCGACCACGACCATCGCGAGGTCTTTGAAGGCGACGTCCTTTTCGAGCAGGGCCTGCGTGCCGACCACCAG
>CAZDTB010000473.1:0-3909 GCA_964508075.1 uncultured Planctomycetales bacterium | reverse complement strand
GGCGTTCCTTGTCCCGCGGCGTTCGTTCACTCTTGATGACGTTGATCAGTTGCTATGGACACGACGTCCCATACACGGCCAGCAGTCCCGCCAGGTCGGCGAGATCCACGTCGCCGTCGCCATCGAGGTCGCCGTCTTCGTACTCCGCGCCGCTGGTCGTGCCGTAGTGCGCCAGCAGTTGGGCGAGGTCGGCCAGGTTGACCTCGCAGTCGCTGTTGAGGTCACCGTGGCATGGCGTCCTGACCGTCAATGTCGCCGGGTCGCTCGTGACCGCGTCGCAGGCGTTGGTCACCACCACGTCGTAGTTGCCCGCATCGGCAATCGTGACGGACTCAATCCAGTAAACGCTGCCCGTCGCGTCAGGGATCTCTACCCCGTCCTTGCGCCACTGGTAGCTCGGTGGCGGCGTGGGCGTAACGACCACGTTGAACGTCACCGGATCGCCTTCGCAAACCTCCTGACTGACCGGCTGCTCGGTGATCGCTGGCGCAGTGTTCACGGTCAGCGTGGCTGGATCGCTGGTGACCTCACCGCAGACGTTGGTCACTACCACATCGTATTCGCCCGCGTCGGCGGTGGTCACCGACTCGATGGTGTAGCTGGCACCCGTCGCGTCGGGGATCGCCATGCCGTCCTTACGCCACTGGTAGCTTGGCGTCGGCGTGCCCGCAACCGCCACGCTGAACGTCACCGGGTCGCCCTCGCATACCTCCTGGCTCGCCGGCTGCTGCGTGATCGAGGGTGCCGTATCCACCGTCAACGTCGCCGGGTCGCTGGTGACCTCGCCGCAGACGTTGGTGACTACCACATCGTAGTCACCCGCGTCGGCAGTGGTGACGGAGCTGATCGTGTAGGAGCTAGCGGTCGCCTCGGGGATGTCCTCCCCGTCCTTACGCCACTGATACGTCGGCGCCGGCGTGCCCGTAACGACCACGCTGAACGTCACCGGGTCGCCTTCGCACACCTCTTGGCTAACCGGATGGGTCGTTATCGAAGGCGCAGTGTTAACGGTCAGCGTGGCGGTGTCGCTGGTCACCTCCCCGCATTCATTCGTGACCACGACATGGTAGTCACCGGCGTCATCCGTTGTGACCGCCGCGAACGCCAGCGTCGCGCTCGTCTCACCGGGTAGCGCCTTACCATTCTTGTACCACTGGTACGACAGTCCCAAGCCGGCTGCGTCGACCGACAACATCACCGGGTCGCCTTCGCAGACAGCCTGGCTCTGCGGTTGCGCGAGGATCTCGGGGGGGTTGATCGCCAGCACGTACAAGTCCGCGCCGGTGCTGTCATACGTGACGTCGAAATCGACACACAACACATTGCAGGACACCAAGTCGAATGCCCCGCTTTGCGATCCAAACTCCATGAAGGCATAGGTATCGCTCGGCGAAGGGATGTAATCAGGTGCCAACTTGGCGTGCACCTCACCCGCGAGCGTAGCTGTACTGGTTGCGCTCACCATGCCGAACTCCCCCGCCCCGACACCGGACAGACCAACGGAGAGAATCCCAGTGGAGCTCTGCGTGAACCAGTAGCCGCTGATGAGGCTGCCAGTCTCGACCCTCATAAGCCCGCTGTTGTTCCAGACGTAGGTGCTCGTGTTCGTGATCAGCGTGGCGTTGTTGACCGCTTCCACCGTCCCGGCGTTTTCCCAGCCATTGCCGGCCAGTTGCAGCGTCCCACCGTCCACGTCCGCCCGAATGGTGCCCTCGTTGCGGAAGCGCTCGTTGCCGTAATAGACAGGCCCCAGTTCCCCAACCACCTCAACTCGTGTCGGTCAGTTCGGCCACCAGCGCTTCAAGCGTCGCCGGCCGGTCCCTCCGCCGGCGGGCGCGATCCCGCGCTGCCAGCGGCGCCTCCGCCGCTTAGTTAGGGCGTCGGCGGCGGGAAGGCGAAATTAACGATCTGGTTGTACATTTTCCCATTGGGCGACAGCATTTGGATCAAGCACAGTTCGCCACCGGTGAACGGCACACTCGACCGCACGTCGAACGTCAGCGTTGCCGTCTGGTTCTCGTTAATCGTCTTGAACTGGGCGGCGACCGGGGCGACGGTGGTGCCGAAGCCCGTCACGGTCACCATGTAATCCGATTCGAGGTTCCAGTCGTTCTTTATCGTCACCTTCAGTTGCACCACCCGTGAATCAGGTCCGTACGGCTCGACGATAGCCCCGACGATAAAGCCCGGCGACTCGGTGATAACAGCCTTCACCTTATCACAATCACAGACGCACGTCATTTGAAGCAACCCATCGCTGATGAGCACGGCTTTGAGGTGGAAATCCCTGGTGTGGATCGGCGTCGCACAGCCGACCGAACCCGAAACTCCCATCGTAAACAGCATGCACTTCATGGTTCCGCTCACGCGTCAGACTCCCCACGGTTGCCCCCGGACCATTGGCCAGATCAGCCGGAATATTCGCGTCTCGCCGCGCATAGATCAACCGGCAAGGGGACGATTCGCCCTCCGCGTTCAACTGACACCACAATGGTCGCGGCGATCCCCGCCCGTGCGGCTTGGCCAAGAGACAGACGTTGAGATCTTCGGCGGCGTCGAAGGGCCCACGCTTCTAGGTGGCACCCCGCAGCAAGTCTACGAGCGCGCCCGCGAAATTCTTCAGTCCGGCATCACCGAGGGCGGGCGCTTCGTGCTGCGCGACGCCAACAACCTGCCGCCGAACGTGCCGTGGGCAAACCTGGCCGCGATGTACAAAGCGGCGTTCGACTTCGGCGTGTACGAGCGCTAGTGTACTGTCTCAGAAACAAGCAACCTTCTGTAGAGGTGGGGCGGGCGTCCCTGCCCGCCGTGACAGGCACGGAGGCCTGCCCCACCACGGTATCGTATTTGTGAGACACTACACTAGCCCGAATTATTCATGGGTGGATTGACAAGAGCGGCCTCGGTGGGGTCTAACTGGTTTTGAACGAACGAGTTGGACCGGGCACGGAGGCCGCAAGTGCTGGAACACACCGCTTCTCAGTTGTCGTTGCCGTTTTTCGCCGATCGGAGCCTGGTTGTCCAGCGCCATCGTGGACAGATTTCTTCCGACGCCGGGCTGCTGGTGATTCGCCAACTGGACCAACGGCTGCGCTATACCGAACGCCTGGTCGCCGGACTCCGCGACGAGCGCCACGAGCCGCGCCACACCCAGATCGAGCTGCTCCGCCAGCGGCTCTACGGCCTCCTGGCCGACTACGAAGACTGCAACGATCACGACACGCTACGTGCCGACCCGGTCTTCAAGCTGATCGCCGAGCGACTGCCCGAAGCGGACCCGCTCGCCAGTCAGCCCACGCTTTCGCGGTTCGAGAACGCCGTGTCGATCAACACGCTGTGGCAAACGCTCGACTTCTTGACCACGACGGGGATCGAGCGGCTGCAGGAAAAGAACAACGGGGGTCTGCCGGCGGCACTCACGCTCGACCTCGACGCCACCGACGACCCGGCCCATGGTCAGCAGCAACTGGTGCTGTTCCCTGGCTACTACGGGCAATATCAGTATTTCCCGCTCGTGATCAGCGAACCGACGACGAAGCATGTTTTCTACGCCGCGTTGCGGCCCGGGGCCGTGCACGCCGCGCACGGGGCCGATGACGATCTGCAGTTCGTGGTCAAGCGCTTGCGGCAGACGCGCTGCGACCTGGCGATCCACGTCCGCGGCGACAGCGGCTTCGGCGTGCCGTGGATGTACAAAATCTGCGAAGAAAACCGCCTGACCTACACCTTCGGCCTCGCGGCCAACCAGCGGTTGCAGGCCCTGGCCCAGCCGTTACTCGACCGGACCGTCAGCGAGTACAAACGCACCGGCGAGAAGCAGCGCCGATTCACGCACTTCGAATACCAAGCCGGCTCGTGGGAACACCCCCGCACCGTGATCGCCAAAGCCGAGTGCCAGACGGCCGGCAC
>CAZDTB010000472.1:0-3916 GCA_964508075.1 uncultured Planctomycetales bacterium | reverse complement strand
TCAACCGACCTTCGGCAACCCCCCAGGCGCTGCAATTTTCAACCGGCGTTCATACAAAGGTAGCCAGAACGAAATCGCGTCGCAGCCGGTGCCTCTCGAACCGCCATTCTTGCACTTTGGCGACGATCCGTTTGGCCACGGGGAGCCCCAGAATACTCACACGCCGCTGATTGACATCCCCTCGTCCGCAGATGCTGTCCGGTTTAACGTATGGATTTCCCCCGAACAGGATTGCGATTGGCTGCGTTCCGAACTCTTCTTGAAGCAGCTCAAGCGCACGCGATCACGCGTAGCATTCGAAATCTGTGGGAATCGCGAGCGAATCGACATGCGGCTACTGTGCGGGCGGGCTGACGCTCCCGTGATACGCTCCGCCTTCTACGGTGTCTTTGAACGCTGCGAACTCACGCCGGTGCGCCGGGACACACTGCAAGAGCTGCCACCGATTGCCTGGAACGAACTCGTATTCGAGGATTACGTACCCCGGCCGCCGTACTCGCACTTGTTCACGCGCCCCGGCGAGCTGCGTATCTCGCCCTTTGGGACATTGGCAGGTGCCTTGGCGGGGGTACCTTCTCCGGCGATCGGCATTTACCAGGTCGTCTTTCAGGCAGTCTCGCCGCAGCACGATTGGCATCACAATGTCGGACGGCTGATCAACTTCGAGTTCAACTATGAGCTAATGACCGGCCAGCTGCCGACTCAACGCTTCACGCAGCAGGTCCCGACCGGTGACCTTCATCATATGGCACGCGACACCGAGACCAAAGCTCACCCGGACAAACCGTTTTTTGCGGGGGCACTCCGGATCGCGGTTCTCGGCGCGGGGCGTCAGGCTGCCACGGCACTCGACGCGCTAACCACGTTCAGCAGCCTCATTCAGCACGGGGGACGCTCGCTCGACCGGCTCACGGAAAGGGACTATCTCCGCCACCTGCCCCAGGGAGCCCTTCGCAACATGTTCCTCGCCGGACAGACCTATCGGCCAGGGTTCATTCTGAACTCATGGGAACTAACGACTCTCGTTCACGTGCCATCAACTGACATCACAGAGCACCGACCCACGCCGATTCCGAAGCTGGAGACGTTGCCTGCCGATGCCTCTCTGGCGCATGGTGTCCCCGTCGGCGTTTGCTCGTACGCCGACAGGAAGATGCGCACGTGCATACCGCCGAGGTTGCGCACGCAGCACACGCATCTGATTGGAGCCACCGGAACGGGCAAGTCGATCGTGCTGTTGCACATGCTCCTGCATGACATCAACGACGGCCACGGCATCGCCGTACTCGATCCGCATGGCACATTGATTCGCAGGCTTCTCCGGTTGATTCCTGCCGAGCACGCAGACCGTGTCATCTACATCGACCCAGGTGACAAGGAGTGGGTCCCGATCTGGAACCCGCTTCGCTGCGCTTCGGGGCATTCACTGGGTCGAGTGGCCGACGACATCATCGCGGCCTTCCGCGCTTTCTTCAGCGGATACGGTCACCGTCTCGAACACTTGCTTCGACAGGCCATTCTTGGCGCGTTGCACCTGCCCGACGGCAACCTGCTCGATGTGGCTCACTTGCTGCGCAAGGGGTCTCCGGAAAGCAACGCCCTGCGTGAACGGATCAAGCCGCTGTTGCAGCACCGTCTGTCGCGGTCCTTCTGGGAGCACGACTTCGATCGCTACGGGAACGCTGATCTGACACCTCCGCAGCACAAGCTCAGCAAACTGCTGACCGTGGGCAACGAATCGCTGATGCTATCGCAATCCGATACCTCGTTCGATCTGGGTGAGATCATGGATTCCGGGAAGATCTTGCTGGTGAACCTGGTCAACCTCGGGGCCGAGTCGATGGAGGTGCTAGGCTGTTTCATGCTCTCGCTACTCTACCTGGCCGCCATCGCCCGGGGGGACGAGGAAGAGTCGGCCTACCGTCCTTATCACATCTATTGCGACGAGGCCCATCGATTCATCACGGATGCGATCGAGGACATGATCACGCAGACGCGGAAGCGCAACGTGTCGTTGACCATGGCGCACCAGTACATGAGCCAGTTCAGCACCCGCAAGACTGACGCCATCTCAAGCGTAGGCTCCACGGTGATTTTCCGTGTGAACACTACGGACGCTGCATACCTGAAGAGAGACTTGCAGGGGCGCGTGACTACCGATGACTTGATTGCGTTACCGAACTACGAGGCCATCACACGGATTGGCACCGAGATCGTGCGGGTCAAGACGCTGCCCCCGCCACCACCGCAGAAGGCGGGCTGCCATGATCTGATCATCGAGCGTTCCCGAGAGCGCTACTATCGACCGGTAGCAGAAGTCGAACGAGCAGTCCGTGAGCGCTACGATCGGTGTTACGAGCCTCTCACGCCTGGCGACACGACAGACGCCACCCGAACGACGCGCCGGCGTTCTGGCTCAGCTCGCCGTACGAGAGAGATGGAGCAGGCCTTCAAGTATGAAGAGCTTTGACCCAGGGAGTATGTCAGCCAGGTTGGTCGTCGATCAGCTTGTCGCGGTCCTCGGCGAGCCGTGTCTGATGAGCTTGATTGATGAGCCGACCAACAAGGCCGCACAGACATTCAATCTCAAATCGGGGACGCCTGACTCCTGCGAACGCGTCCATGACACCGTCGCTCTATTCCTCCGCCACCTTCGAGAACACGCCGGTGTGCCATTAGGCTGCGTCTCTTCGGCGGAGGCAACGGATGAATCCGCCATGCTCCTGGAACGTGCGTACGGCGGGCGTGGCAGCGCATCGTACTACGCGGCGCTTCGCGACGCGTTGGATGACGACGTCGGCGTGCAGGAAGTGCTGGCCCGTGTAACGGAGTACATCCAGCTCCAACGCCGTGCCGCGCACAAGCGGGCGGTGATCGCGCGATGCGTTGGCCCGCTGAACTGGCGGGGCAAGTGTGCCGTCACCGCCGAGTTGCTGGAGCGCTGTCGCCCGGTACTCCGGAAAGCCCCGCGAAGTCTCGAGTACCAGCCCGAGGAGCTACTCGATCACATCCCTGATCTGCTTGATCTCGTCCTGACGACCGAGCAGACGAAGATGCAACTGCTGTCCGGGCCTTTCACTTCTCTCGGCTGAAACCCCACGTGCTGAGCTGCCGCTTCCATAGGTAGAGGGACAGGATGGCCAGGCGGTCTAAGCCGGCACCTGTGCCGGCTTCCGCCCGTCCCTTCGGGAGACCTTGACCGGAGTTGCCGTTGTGCAAACAGCTCCACGCACAAGATCGATCGCGCAGAAGATCGCGCTGTTCCGCGCGTGCTTCACGGGGTTGACGAATGCGTACGGCACATTTGATCCCCGTGACGGTCGCATCTACCAGGTCAAACAGCCAGTGACCGACCGGGTCCTCCTGCGACACATCGAGGGCAACCGGCCGTACGGCGTGTATCTGCTGGTGGGCGACCAAACCCGCGCCTTGGCGGTGGATTTCGACACGTACGACCTGACGCCGGTGCGCGAGTTCGTCGCCCAGGCCCGACAGTGCGGGATGCAGGCGTACATCGAGCGGAGCAAGTCCAAGGGGTATCACGTATGGATCTTTTTCGAGGATCCAGGTGTGCCGGCCCGCAAAGCCCGACTCGTAGCACGCCACATTCTGATGGAAATCGACCAACCTCGCACCGAGATTTTTCCGAAGCAGGATTCGCTGGATACGGAGGTACGTCACGGCTCCTTTATCTTCGCGCCGCTGTTCGGTGCGATGTTGCCGGAAGGCCGGACGGTTTTCGTTCGGACCGATGACCCCAACAAACCGCATCCTGACCAGTGGTCTTTCCTCGAACGCATCAGGCGTGTCTCCGCGCAACACCTCGATGAGATCATCGAGATCAACGAGATCGAATACCCCGCCGTACGCGAAGCCTCCGTTGCTTCTGACGGCGCTGAGCACAACGTCGCATTGA
>CAZDTB010000471.1:0-3917 GCA_964508075.1 uncultured Planctomycetales bacterium | reverse complement strand
TTAGAGTCTCTAACACAACTAAGGTGGCACCGGCGTCCCGCCGGTGACGACACGGGCGAGACGCCCGTGCCACCCGGTTTTGATAGGCGCTCTTAGTCACAGGTCGTCCCGTAGTAGCTCAGCAGCTCCGCCAGATCACTCAGATCGACGGCGTCGTCACCGTTCAGGTCGCCTTCGGCATAGGTGGCACCGCAGGGGGTGCCGTAGTGCGCGAGGAGCTGGGCCAGGTCAGCGAGGTCGACGTCGTCATCGCCGTCGAGATCTCCCGGGCAGGGCACAGCTCCGGTGCCCAGTTCGTAGTAGTTCAAGGTGACCGTGCCAAAGGGGGTCTCAGGCGTGTCGTAGTGCGCGATGGCGATCCGCACGCTGTCGGCCGGGATATCGGTCTGGCCTTCGGCCACTAGCTCGTCGTCGACGTACACCTGGACGCTCAAGCCCGAAACGTCGATCTCCAGCGTGGCGCTACCGTCGAACGGCATTGGCTCGGCGGTCCAGCCATATCCGGTGCCATCGACGTAACCCATGCCCCAGGGTGTGTCGTCGACCCAGGCGTCGTAGACCGCGACCTGGGCTATCACCGTGGAGCCGTCGGCGTCGATGAGCTGAAGACGGACGTCCTGGGCGTTCGGCAGACCCTCCTCGGTCCAGGCGACTTCGAGGGTGGCGGTGAAATCGTTGGGATCATCGACGAACCGGCAGAGGTGAAGGGCTGCCCAGCCGGGCTCTTCGGCGTCGATCGCCTCGACGGTGAATTTCCCGCCCGGAGGGAAGCCAGCGACGATCCCGGCGGCACCGAGCGTGTCCCTGATCCACTCCAGCGTCGGGCCAACGAAGAAAGCGATGGGACAGGTAAGATCGAATCCGCGGGCAACCGCGTCGATCGCCTCGCTGGCCAGCGAGGGCGCGTCCGCGCTGCCGTTGAAAGCCAGAACCGGGCCGCGGTCGTACGTTCCGGGGGGCCCGGCTGCGTTCACGTCGAGCCAGACGATGTCCTCGGCGTCGAGCGTGTAGCCCCAGCCGCCGGCCGCGTCCCTGATGGTCATCCCGTCGAGGGCCGAGGAAAGGTAGAACTGCTTGTTGGCGAAGTTGGTCACACAGATTCCATCGATCTGCTCGTTGGCCGTGAGGCCGAAGGCCGGACCGTCAAACCAGGTTTCGACGATGCCGGTATTGTTGACGCGGTAGATGTTGAGCTCCGAGTACGTCTGCACGTTGCCGGCCGCGTCGCTCATGGTGAAGTTAAGCAGCCCGCCGCCCACGACCATCAGGAAGTCCTGCGGAGCCAGAGTGTTCACGTGGACTCCGATGATGTTCTCGTCGGTCCCGGCGGTGGCGAGCTCGTGGTCACTGCCGTCCCACCACATGGCGACCGATGGGGCGGCCGTGTCGACCAGCAGCAGGTCCTCCATCTCGAACTCGATTGGGGGGTTGCCTGCGGTGTTGATGAATCCGCCGGTATCGAAAGAGACCACGTACTGCGTCACTCCAACCTGGGAGGCGGCATCGAGATTGACGATTCCGTGTCGTCCGAGGTTGTCGACGATATTGAACCCGAACACCCCGTCGCCGAAGACGATCGGAGCGCCGCCCGGCTCCCAGACGACACTCTCCCTGGTGGCGGCGGTGCCGGGGATGCCGTCGGAGTTCAGATCGACGAATGACACCTTGAAGGGTGCCAGTTGCGCCGTGGCCGGCAGGGTCACAAGACCGAGCAAGACGACCAAGCTGGCGGCAAGAGTCGTTCTGTGGAGTTTGCTGGACATGCCTGTTCTCCTTAATTGGGTTGAGCCGGGCTCAACCAGTGCTTTGGACGACGGCGAGAAC
The DNA here is from genome assembly GCA_964508075.1 of uncultured Planctomycetales bacterium. GTDB lineage: Bacteria > Planctomycetota > Phycisphaerae > UBA1845 > Fen-1342 > JALSRY01. Next base: position 2,093 of record CAZDTB010000471.1, on the reverse strand, counting down.
TAGCGACCGGCGTTGTATGCGGATGCCGGTCACCGGTTTTCCGCCAGCCACGTTGACTGACGTACACCAGGCAATTGGCGCCGCTGGCGGCGAACCTTTCGCGCAAGTGGCAACTTCGTCGGAATTCCTGCTTGTCGCGGTCGGGCCAAGAGCATCAGCGCCCGCTTACACACGCCCGGATGTCCGCAGGTTGGCAACTGCTGCCGCGAGGCGGTATGCTGGGAATTGGACCGCGGGCGTGCTCGCCGGGGACCGCCGTTTTCAGCGTTTCGCCGGCATTGCAGGCTGGAACGCCGCAACAGATCGGGTTACGAGTTCCCTTCGCCGACCGGCACACAGGTGGCAGATGTCCGAGCAGAGCACCAGCTCGATGCTCACGAGCGTCACCAACACCTACCTGTTGGAAGGTCTGAAGAGCCCCGATAACCGCACCGTCTGGCAGCAGTATGTCGAGCGCTACCGGCCGCTGCTGGTACGGTGCGGGCAACGGCTGGGGCTTGGCGCGGAGGATGCCGAGGACGTTGCACAACATGCGCTGCTCAGCTTCAGCAAGGCGTACCAGGCGGGCAAATACGATCGCGCGAAGGGCCGGTTGCGCGACTGGCTCTTCGGCATCGTTCGCAATGAGATCAGGAATTGGCGCCGTCGGCACCAGCAGCGCGAGGTCCAGGTTGCCAGCCAGCCGAGCCAGACCGACTTCTTCGCGCAACTGGGCGATGAGGATCGGTGGGAGCAAGTCTGGGAGCAGGAATGGCGCGACGCGGTCATGCGGCAATGCCTGCAAGAGGTTCGCCGCGAGGTGGATCCGAAGACCTTCGAAGCGTTTGAGCTGTTCGCGTCGCGGGGCTGGCCCGCTGCCCGGGTGGCCGAGCAGCTCGGGCTGACCGCCAACGCGGTGTTCATCGCCAAGCATCGGATTCTGAGGCGGATCCGCGAGTTGCTCCCGCGAATGGAGACGGTTTGGTGAGACTGACCGTAGTGGCAGGGAAGAAACGGAAGAAAAACGTGCCTCCCGAGAAAGGTTCGGTGTCGGCGATGCCAATTCTCCTGAGGGGAGCGCCAGAGCAGTTGAGCTCTCCGCGCGGGCCGGCTGGATTGCCGGCACTCTGACTTGAAAGCGTGGTACGAGACCCGATCCAATGCCGGAATGTCCCACGGCGGAACAACTCGACGGCTACCTGAACGGGGTCGGCACTAACGAAGATCAAGTGGCGGTCGAGGCCCACCTCGAGCACTGCCCCCGCTGCCGGGCCTGGCTGGACGAAGCGCGGGCCAACGAAGCCCTGTTCGACAGTGTCCGGCAGGCGTTGGCGGGCGACTCCGATCGCGCCCCGCCCCGCCTGGGCACGTCGGCGCCGGCCGGCATGCCACGGATGATCGCCCGCTACCGGATCATCCGTGAGATCGGCAAGGGTGGCATGGGGATCGTCTACGAGGCCGAGCAGGAGAGCCCGCGGCGAATCGTTGCGCTAAAGGTGATCAAGCCTGGGGTTGCTGCCGGTGATTCGCTCCGGCGATTCGAATATGAAGCCCAGGTTCTGGGGCGGCTGCACCATCCCGGGATCGCGCAGATTTTCGAGGCGGGCACCGCCGACACCGGCTACGGTCCGCAGCCCTTCTTCGCGATGGAATTCGTCGAAGGTCGGCGGCTGATCGATTACGCCGAGCAGTCCAACCTGGCCACGCGCGAACGGCTAGCGATGTTCGTCAAGGTCTGCCACGCCGTCCAGCATGCGCATCAGAAGGGTGTGATCCATCGCGACCTCAAGCCCGGCAACATTCTGGTGGAGGAAGACGGGCAGCCGAAGATTCTCGACTTCGGCGTGGCACGGGCGACCAATTCCGACGTGCAGGCCACCACGGCGCGGACCGACATTGGCCAGTTGATCGGGACGGTGCCGTACATGAGTCCCGAGCAGGTTGCCGGCGACCCGGGAGAGCTGGACACGCGCTCGGATGTCTACTCGCTCGGAGTGGTTCTGTACGAGCTCCTGACCGGCCGTCTGCCTTACGACGTCAAGCGCAAGATCGTTCCGGAGGCAGCCCGCATCATCCGCGATGAAGACCCAACGCCGCTCAGCTCGATCAAGGCC
>CAZDTB010000470.1:0-3991 GCA_964508075.1 uncultured Planctomycetales bacterium | reverse complement strand
CAGCATGATCACCGGCAAGGAGATCATCGTCCCGCCGCACAACGTCCTGCTCGGCGCAATTGGAGTGGCGCTTCTGGCGAAAGAGAAGATCGAGGCCATCGGCAGCGCCACCCGCTTCCGCGGCTACGACCTCGCTCAGGTCGACTACGCCCTGCGCGAGTTCACCTGTAAAGGCTGTGGTAACCATTGCTCGATCCAGGAGTTCACCGTCGCCGGTGAGAAAACCTACTGGGGCGACAAGTGCTCCGACCGCTACCGCAAGCAAGCCAAGACCGAGCGAAAACCGATTATTCCCGACCTCGTCGCGCGGCGGAACGAACTCCTCCACGCCGACGACGACGGCGACCCGCCCGGGGCGACGACCACCATCGGCATCCCGCTGGCGATGTACACCTTCGACCACCTGCCGCTCTGGCGACGCTTCTTTCGCGGATGCGGCCTGCGCGTGGTGCTTTCGCAGGAAACCAACCGGGCGATCGTGCAGATGGGACTTGACCGCATCGTCGCCGAGCCGTGCTTTCCGGTCATCGTTGCACATGGACACGTGGCCGAGCTGGTCGAGCGCGGCGTCGACTATATCTGGCTGCCGAACCTCGTCTCGGCGGAGACGGATGACCCCGATGATCCGGCGTATGTCTGCCCGTGGGGGCAGACGCTCCCGTTCGTGGTTCGCCAGGCGCCGGCGTTCCGGTCGTGGGGCGGGCGGATTCTGTGCCCGGGGATTCGATTCAAGGACGGGGCAAGTTCGGTCAGGCATGTGCTGCTGCGCGTCGCCAAAGACCTCGGTGTCCGCCGAAAGGTCGCAGAGAGAGCTTTTGCCGAAGCCCTGATCGCGCAGCAGCGTTTTTGCTCGGCGTACGCTCAGGCCGGTCGAGAGGCCCTGGAAACGCTGGGCCGGAGCGGCGAGCCGGGCATGGTCCTGGTCGGCCGACCATACAACGTTCACGATCTCGGCATCAGCCTCTCGACCGCCAAGAAGCTGCGCGAACGTTACGGCGTGAACGTCTTGCCGATGGATGCCCTCCCGCTGGACGGCATCGACGTAAGCGACGTGAACAACAACATGTATTGGGCGTACGGCAAGCGCATCCTGGCCGCCGCCAAGCTCGTCGGGCGGCATCCGAACCTGCACATCATCCACATCACCAACTTCAAATGCGGACCGGATTCATTCATCAAGGGGTTCATTCGCCCGGCCTCCGGAAAACCGTTCCTGACCCTGCAATTCGACGGACATTCCAACGACGCCGGCACCATGACCCGCTGCGAGGCGTATCTGGATAGCAAGGGAATAATGCGATGGTGGCGAACCTGTCGGAGCAAACCCGTGGAACAAGTCTTGAAGGCCGCACCCTCTACATCCCGCAAATGTCCTACGCCACTGCCCGGCTGACCGTCCACGCCTTCCACTCCGTCGGCATCGACGCCGCCCTCGCCCCCGACTCTGACGCCGAGACGCTCGAACTCGGCGGGCTCTACAGCAGCGGCGAGGAGTGCCTACCACACCGGGTCACGCTCGGCGACTTCCTGAAAGTCTGTCGCGCGCCCGGCTTCGACCCGCGGAAGACGGCCTTCTTCATGCCCAGCGCCAACGGACCGTGCCGTTTCGGACAATACGCTCCCTATCTCCGACAAGTGCTCGACGAGCTAGGCCACGGCGACGCGCTGATCGTCTCGCCCGTCAGCACCAACGGCTACGACGGCGTCGGTGAGCACGCCAGCGAATTGATGTACACGGTCTGGATGGGTATCGTGGTGGCGGACGTAGCGTCACGGTTCCTGCTCAAGACCCGGCCGTACGAGGTCAACCAGGGAGACACTGATGCCTGCTTCCACGACGCGCTGGAGAGTTTCGGCGCCGTGTTGGGCATACGCGGCATCACACCCAAGGAACGCCAGCGACGTTTGGTCGGCGTAGTCGAGCAGGTGCGCGATCGCTTCCGAGCGGTGCCCGCCGAATACGTCCGCGGACGCCCGCTGATCGGGCTGGTCGGCGAGATCTTCTGTCGCTTGCATACCTTCAGTAACGAAGACCTGGCTCGCCGCGTCGAGCAGCTCGGCGGTGAGTGCTGGCTGTCGGATGTGCCGGAATGGGTCTGGTACACCAACTGGAATTGCGAGACGGACACCATTCGCGAGCTGGGCCGGCTTAACCGACAGTTCATCAGGCAGAAAATCAAGTCGCACATCCAGCACCGTACCGAGCAGACACTCGTCGCGCCCGTTCACGACGACTTCAAAGGCTACGAAGAGCCGCACGACATCCGCCAGGTGCTCGACGCAGCGCGGCCCTACCTGCCGCCCGAGGGGGCACTCGGGGAAATGGTGCTGAGCGTGGGCAAGGCCATCTATCTGCACGACAAGGGGGCCGACGGGGTGATCGACATCAGCCCGTTCACTTGCATGAACGGGATCATCTCGGAAGCGGTCTACCCCGCGGTCAGCGCTGATCATGACGACATGCCCATCCGCGTCTGCTATTTCGACAAGACCGGCGCCGACATCGATCGCGATCTCGAGATCTTCCTCGACCTGGCCCGGGCGTATCAGCGCCGTAAACGCCAACCGCGGGTCTATCCCGATTATTTCGCGTGACTACAATCGAGCAGGCCGTTATGTTCCAGCCCGGCTCAGTACTGCTCGGGCAGTTCGGCGTGACTGCTTGTCATTCCGAGGGAGCGGAGCGACCGAGGAATCTGGTTTCATCTGTCAACGGCACTGGATTCCGCGCTGCGCTCGGAATGACAGCGATTGGTGCGGCATCGGCCGCCGAGCACGACGGGTTCAGGAGTGGATGATGGCGCGGTCTGAAGTGCGTCGGAAAGCCGATTCTCACGCATCCCGGAAAGGCACGCTTGAGCCGCTGGTCTCGGACGTGCCGAGTGCGGATCGCCTGTGTCACCCGGATGCCGTCGCGCCATCTGCTGACGGACAGCAGCACTCCGGCCGCGTCCATCGACCGCTCCACGAGATCAGACGCACCGCCGTTACCGCCGCCGCCGCCAAGACCGAGTTGGAGCGCTACAAGCTCTCGCTGCGTAAGTATGCTCCGGTGCAGAAGGGCGTCGAGGGGCTGCCGTGGGAAGGGCAGTGGCAGTGCGGGGCCTGTGCCGAGACGGTGCCGGGGCAGTTCGTCTATGACGCCGACCAGGACGCCATCTACCTCGAAACGAGCTGTCCGAATTGCGGCGAGGGGCGCGAGTACCATCACGACGTGCTGTTCGTCAGGAACAGACCCGGCCGTGACCGGCCGCACCAGCCACAGCGGACGCACCAGGGCTCTCCGATTCGTCCGGTCGTCCAGGAATTGCCCAAGACGGTCGAAACGCTGTGTCCCGAGTGTCGCTGCATCATCCTCGGCCGCTACTACGTCAGGGACAACATCGTCTGGATCGAGAAGACCTGCCCCGAGCACGGCTACTACCGCGACAAGATCAACACCGACGTCACGCTGTATCTCAAGGGCACGCGCAGCGGCTGGCAGGATGAGCAGGGCGTCTACGAGCCGCAGGTCGCGGGCGCGAGTCATTGCCCGAGCGACTGCGGGCTGTGCAACCAGCACCACAGCGCTTCGTGCCTGGCGCAGATCGATCTGACCAGCCGTTGCAACCTGAGTTGTCCGGTCTGTTTCGCCAGCGCCGGTGCGGCCGGCTACGTCGCCGAGCCCGACTACGACATGGTCGTCGAGTATCTGCAAACACTGCGCAACCAGCACCCGTATCCGGCGACGGCGATCCAGTTCACCGGCGGCGAGCCGACCATCCACCCCGACTTCCTCCGCATCGTCGAGAAAGCCAACCAGATGGGCTTCTCGCACGTGCAGATCGCGACCAACGGTCTCAAGCTCGCCAACCCCGAGTTCGCCCGCCGAGCCGCCGACGCGGGAATGCACACGCTCTATCTCCAGTTCGACGGGCTGGACGACGAGATCTACAGGCAGGTGCGCGGCGTGCCGCTGCTCGAGCAGAAGCTGGCCTGCATCGAGAATTGC
>CAZDTB010000469.1:0-3999 GCA_964508075.1 uncultured Planctomycetales bacterium | reverse complement strand
GCTGTCGGGGGTCATTCACCTTCTGGACGCGCTCCAGGACGACGCGGCCGCCATCGGGCGCTGGACATTCCCCGGCGAACCAGACAATTCGCCCGCTGTCGAGCCATCGGCGTCAAAGCGCTACTACGTAGAAGACGATGATGGCCACCACCACGGCCCGCTGGACGATTACGAAGAAGCCGTCAGCGTGGCCGGCCGGCCTGCCTCCCCAGAGGAAGAGAATGCGGAAGGAGATGCATGATGTCTGATCACACCAAGTGGTCCGAGACCGTCCCGCAGATCCTGTACGGGGCTTACCCTGACCAGGATCTCCTGCCGATCGAGCCGCCCCATTCGGGTGAGTCCATTGGCGCATTCGCGCGGCGCGCCGAGCAGGCCGGGGACACACTGTTCCTGTTCCTGTGTCGCGAAGCCGACGACGAGATCGACGCCGAGGAGTACCTCAAGCGGCTCGAGCGAGCCATGCGGGACATCGACGCTATCCGAGTTGCCTGCCACGCTCACAGTAGCGCAGGCGCTGACAACTTGTGAAGTACCCTGGGACATCGCATGCCCCTGTGCTGTCCAGGTGTTCCCGCAACGCGAATCCCCAACCACGAAGTTCATGAACAACGTAACGGTGATGGCACGCTCACCATGCGAAGCGTGCCATCTCAGGCACAGAATTGGAGGTGTAACATGGCATGGAGACCAACTGAGTATCTTATCGAAGGCGAACTGGACAACACCACGCCCGGCAAGGTCACGGGCTGGATGCGGTTCGCTGGCTTGAAAGAGAAGGTGACGTTCGACTTGAACGGCAACTTCCACCGCGACATCCGCGGGGCGAAGATTCGCCTCAAGGGAGATGGTCAGGAGCCCGACGGGAGAGCTGCGGAGAACATGACGCACATCTCGCCAAAACAGACCGGTGACGTCGGCGACATAACCGCGGGCCGCGAGCCGATAGATTACGTGGCCTACCCCTACATCGAGTGGTATAGCGATGAGAACGGCCGCGTGGTCATCGAGTTGGACGCGGACCAGGTTGAAGTCGTCAGCCGGCCGATTCCGGCTTGCGAGAGCGACCCGATTTCGCGGGAGCAGCAAGCGCGGAACATGGCCAACTTCCTGGGCGGATTGAGCCAGGAGGCTGGTGTCCCCGCGTTTGCACCCGCACAGGGGCTCGTGTCGGATCCGGACTTCACGCACTGGGTTGTGGCCGAGGGACACGTGATCGGCGAGGCCCGGGAGGTGAAGCCCGACAAGAACGGCACGAGCTTCGCGTACGTTCGGCTGTTCAAGATGCCCGAAATGGCCGAGTACGGCTGGACCGAGAACAAGCACCTTCGCGAGAAAGCCGCTGGCCTGCCGAACAACGCAGTTGCCGCTGACGGCTTCACTGAGGAGGTACAGCCATGAACCTGCCCGATGTGCATGTCACTGTGGAAGGAGGCGTAGCCGACGTCCAGGTAAACAAGCCGGGCGTCACCGTTGAAGTTCGAGACTACGACGTGGACGGCATCGACGACGACCACGAGCTGCTTTGGACGGACCAGAACGGCGATCGCTGCGTGCGCTATCTCGTAACGCACGACGTCGAGACCCCCTCAGATCAGCAGGAAGCTGTCGGGCAATCGAGCACACCTTAGCTCGGCGGCTGATTCCCCACATCAATAGGTTATCGATTCACGTGAGCTGGTGCGTTGCCGGGATGGTCCCGCTGCGCGCCAGCTCTTCCTGTTTTCGCGATTTCATCGCAAAGGAGCTGTATCATGTTGACTGCAGAGCAAACCGCAACCCAGACTTGCGCGGTCGAGCTGTCTCGCGCCGCGCTGGTCGCACTGCTGGACCGCGCCAAACGCGTGGTACCCACCCGGTTCCCCAAACCCATCCTGATGTGCGTGCGTCTGGAGGCTTCAGACAGCCTCCTCCGCTTGCAGGCCACGGACGGCGAACTCTCGTTATTCACGCAGATGCCGGTAGACGGATCGCTGCCGACATGTGTGGTGCCGCTGGCTGAATTGAGCCGCCGGCTCAAGGCCTCCAAGCATCCGACGTGCAGTCTGTCGCTGTCTGATGATGGCGAGCGGCTGCTTATCAACGGTGGACGTGTCGAGCACGCGCTCCAAACGTACGACCCTGCGGAATTCCCGCTGGTGCCGTCGCAACTGGAAGGCGACTCGATCGAGGTCGATGCCGCGGAATTCGTCCACGCGGTGAAGGTGACGAGCCATGCCGTAGCGAAGGAGCCCAGCCGGTACGCCATTAACGGCATCCTGCTCGAATCCAACGAGCAGGGCTCACGCCTGGTTGCCACGGACGGCCGGCGCCTGGTCATGGTCGAGCTGCGCAACGCCGGCGAGCTCGACGATCAGGCCCTGCTGCCGCATCGGTTCTGCCGATTGATCGACAAACTGACCGCCCGCGACACCGACTTCCTGGCGCTGGCCCTCCATCGCAAGAAGGCCGAGAACGGCGACACCCTCCCCGGGCGCATCTCTGCGGCCGGTCCCGACTGGGTGCTTTCGACGTACGAGTGCGACGGGCGCTTCCCGATCTATCGGGACATCGTGCCACGGAACCACTCCAAGTTCGTCCTCGAACGTACACAACTGCTTGAGACCCTGACCGAGGTCTCGCTCACCACCAATGAGGAAAGCCGCATGGTTCGACTGGATCTCGGTCTGCAGGAGCTGGCGCTCTCTGCGGAGGCGCCCGGCGTCGGCAGGTCCGAAGCCAAGCTGCCGACCGAGTTCCTCGGTGGTGGCGATGCGGTGATCCGTACCGCGTTCAACCCGGCGTATCTGCTCGATGCGCTCAAGACGCTCGATAGCGACTCGGCCGTCATCGACATCGATCAGAACGGTTACGGCTCCGACGGCAAGGTCTTCGGTAAGCCCGCGCTGATCTATGACCGCTACGACCCGGTCGTGCGCTGGGTGCTCATGCCGGTCAACGCGGGGTTCGAGGCAACGCGCGAGAACCTTGGCTCCAACTACCCGGAGCACCTGGACGAAGAGCAGGAAGCGTGTGACGCCTCAACCGAAACGGAGGCGGCCTGATGAAGCTCCACACGCCGCTATGCCCCGAATGCGGTGAGCCGGCGCACGGTACCCTGGAACGACTCTGCGGATACGCCGCGTTCGCCGGCGTCCCGGGAATTGATGCCCAGGTTGACTACAGCGGCTGGACCGAAATCTGGTGGGACGAGCAACGCACGGTCCATCAGAACGACGATGCCGCCAAGGGCCCGGACAACCTGCCGCTCGTCTGCTGTTCAAACGGCCATTCCTGGCCGACGGCGATCGATTGGTGATCGCCCAGTTCATTCATCTGTTACCAAGAAAGGAAGGACAATCCAATGATTGACTCGTTTCGACAGACTCTGATTGACTATGTGCTCTCCGGGCATGCGTACCTGCACGCGCACACGCCGGAGAAGACCCGATTCGTGCAGGAGTTGAAGGAGGTCGCGGCAGAACTGCCAACCGAAGGCCGACCGATCTTTGTTTGGTCGCCAGCGGTCGGTTGGCAGGATGCAGAAGGCAATCCGGCCACAACTGCATCCGGGGCAGAACTGGGTCAACCCAATCCCCAAACCGCTCCCCAGCAGATCCTGGAGTTGCCAGAGGAAGCTCTGTTCGTACTGAAGGACTTCGGCTGCTACCTGCAGTCGCGAACCTTTGCCTACTTCGACATCGTGCTCGCCTGGCTCAGCGAGATCCGTGACGTCCTGGCTCACACGGGCCGGACGGTGATCTTCGTCGGCGTGGACTTTGAAATCCCGCCAGCATTGCAGCACGACGTCACGACGATCGAATTCAAGTTGCCCAATGACGCAGCGATCGAGAAGGCCGTGCGCTTTGTTGGCGAGGACCACCCCATCGACGAGGCGTCCATCCCGGCCCTGGTGACGGCCTGCCGCGGCATGACGCAGCAGCAGGTCGAGGACCGCACCGCGCTGGCGCTGCGGAAGTTCAAGAAGCTCAACGGCCAGGCGGCCAGGCTGATCCTCAA
>CAZDTB010000468.1:0-4001 GCA_964508075.1 uncultured Planctomycetales bacterium | reverse complement strand
CGCAAACGCGTCGGCCGATGTCTTCACCACGCGAATCGACCCGCCCGCCCGCACTGTCGCCGCCGCTGGTAGCGTCAGCGTCCGCGCCGCCGTGTTTGCAATCAGCAACACGCGGTTCATGTGGTCCAGCGTGAGCGTGTGGTCATCGTCAGCCAGCGAGACCACCGGCAGGTTGTCAAGCACCCCGTCCAACATCACGACCGGCTGGCAACGAACCCGGGCCGTGTTGGTCGCTTCTGCTGCGACAATCCGGCCAAGACGGCTGTTGCCGGTCGGGGTCAGCGTCAGCGTGTCATCCGCGCTGGCATAGACATCTTTGCCGATGTCGGCGTTCGTAACGCCCGACAACGTATGAACGATGTCGATCGCCTGGTGCAGGCGGACGTTGATTCCGCCGGCCGTGTGACTGCTGACGGTGTTGTCAGCCTGCTGGTATGCGACGCCCAGGAATTCGTCGCCCGCAGTCAGCGGCCGCGCGTATCCCGTGCCTCGATTCCGACCAAGAAAGGCCCCTTTGTAGATGTTGACATTGTCATCAACAGGAATCTCAATCAATTCCTGCGATGTATAGAACTTCACTTCCCGATTCGAACTCAGTGCCATCTGTACGGTCTCCAAAACTCAAGTGTTACAAAACCCCGGTGTGCTCCGTACTACGCTTGTAGAGACGTGTCGAAAGGGCGAATTCGTCCCGCGGCCAGTGCCCGCTCGTACGCCTCCAGATCTTCCGCTTCCACGGCGCCAGGTCCGGCCATGTCTTCGCCGGGCTTCAGACCGCGCTCAACTGTGCCGCCCCGCGCGACTTCGCCACGCGCATCAAGCTTGATCACACGCCCGGGCGGCAACAGCACCGGCGCCCGCTGGAGCCGAGCCTGTGTCCGTCCCGGATCGCGCAGATAGTCTTCACGCCAGTCCATGCTCGTGCTGTCGACGATCTTGCCGAGCCGTATGCCGCCTTCGACGAACGTGTCGGCTTCCTGCGCCGCCAGTTGTGTTTGCAGCAGCTCAATTTCGTCGTTCAGCGCCGCGATCTCCGTTTGCAGGACGGTGTCAGGCTCTGCTTGGGCGGCCTCGTTTTCCATGACGGACGCCTCGTCTGGCTCGCGGCGTGAAGCCGCCAGCGGTCGTACGCCACGCATCGCCGGATCGTTCGTCAGTGCCACCGGCCCCAACGCCGCCACGTCGGTGTAGTCTTCGTCCGTCCAGTAGACCACTGGGGAGAAGTAGCGATACTCGCCCGAGCGCAGCAGCTCTTTGGCGTGGTCCGTCCAAGTCACGTCGCAAGCCCAGAGCCCATCCTCGCGGACTTCGATCCGGCCGATCCAGCCGGCGGCGGGCCGCAGCCCGTCCGGCCGCGTGTTGTAGCGATCGAAGCTCTGGTGCTCGTAGTCGATTGCCAGCTTGCGGCCCATCTGTTCGAACCAGCGCCTGGCTGACTCCGCGTGCTTGTTTTCAAACACGAAGTTGGCGCCTGCCGTCGCGCGCTCGACCTGTACATTCCCGAATGGAATCAGCAGAAACTCGTCGAGTGGCTCGCCGCCCGGCCGCGAAAGCATCGAATACCCAATTCGCGATACCGGCCGCTCGGACTGCGCCTCCTGACCGGCGGTGCGCGTCAACACCCACGCGTCGGTCTGGTCCGAGACCTCTTCCAGCAGCTCGCGAAAGCGCGGAAGGCTGTTCGGCAAGCCCCGCTCCGCGAGCCGTAGCGCCTCCTTCAATCGACCAAGAATGTGTTGTGTTGCCACCGTCCCGAGCGTGTCGACATCGGTCGGCGAGACTCTGTGTGCTTTCGACTTCAAGGCATTCACCTCACTTTCTGGACTTGTGTTGCTGTCAACCGGGGAAACATCGTCGGAACCATCTTAAGAACACACTGCTGAAGAGCCACAGGCCTCAGCCTGCGCGGCGCCGCGCGGACTGACGTCCGCGGCTCTTCGAGTTGTGTTGTTGCCTTTGCGCTTCTGGTTGTTTCGAGCGCGCCGTTGCGGTGTGCGTTTCTTCGCGGAAGCGGGAAGGCGCAGGATTTCGATGTTACCTTTACTGTTTCGGACACCCGTCGAGACGAAGCCCAGACGCTGATAGAAGCCGCGCGGATCTCCCGTGCTCATGTCCAGCTTCGCCCGCGCCTCGGTCGCGCCGCTGTAGTCCAAAAGTTGCTTGCCGATCCGCAAGCCACGATATGCCGGATGAACCAGAGCGTTGATCAGCCGGGTGCCGCGCGTGGTGATCGCCACGCCAACGAGCACGGCGTCGATCTCCGCCACGTATACCTGGTGATACTTCCCAGCGACGAGGTCTTCAAGCTGGCTGCGGCGAAGGAAGTAGTCTCGCCGCAAAACCGTGTCGAAGAAGAAATTCAGCGGGACCAGATCGCTCCGACCGGCGGGACGAACGGTCAGCGTTGCCGGGGGCGCGGCTCCATTCCCGTTCTTGCCGGCCGAACGCTTTCGCGTACTGATGGCCCTGTTCGGAGTCATGATTCGCTCCCTCCCACCAGAACCGGTTCTTCGCCGGAGGGTTCAGGAATGCCCAGCGCGCGGTGGACCCAACGCCGCGGCACTTTCATTCCCAGCTCGCGCACCGCCACCGCCAGCGTGTCCGCCAACACCTTCGTGTCGACCGACTGGATCAACGATCGCCGCAACTGCGGCATCGGCACACCGTCGCCGAAGCGGGCCCGTACGAGCGGCGTCAGCAAGTCGCGCCGAATGGTCTGGCTTTCGTCGGCGATGTCGTCGACCAGCAGGTCTTCGCGCACGCGGTCGTGTATCTCCGCCGCCGCCCGCGAACCCTCCCCGCGCAGGTCGGTCGTGAGGTGCTGCCCCAGCCAGAGAATCGTGACCTCGTTGTTGCAGTATTCCTGCAAAGGTTGATAAGGCTTGTCGCCGCCGCGCGCTTCAAGCAGCTCCAGCTCGACGTTCTTGCTGACGATCGCGACGGCGTCAGTCCCGAGCGCTTGCAACATCTTGAGCAATTGCTGCTTGTCCGACTCGGGCGTGCCTGCCTCGAAGCGGCCGACGCGAACGGGCATCCCCGCAATCTGTGAGTAAATCAGCCAATCCTTGAAGCTCAGGTTTTGGGCTAGGTAGAGCAGCGTTGACGCGCGCAGCAATCCGCCTTCGAAATGCCGACCCGGCTTCGGACGGGGCTGGTGCACGACCCATTTCGCCGGCAACTCGTCCAGCGCCACACCCGCGCTCGGATCTTCCTCCGTCCGCACCCGCAGCCGCCATGGTTCGTTCACATCGCTGATCAAACGCGAGTACGGCACGGGTACAATGTCGATCAACTTGCCACTGTCCCACACCAGCTCCGCGATCGCGATGCCGTAGCCAATCGCATTGGCCAGATGGTCGAGGACGTCGTGAAAGCGCTCGAGCGACATCAGCGTGGTGCGACAGTACTCCGCCGCCGCCTGACCCTGGCCGGACGAGTCCCCCGGTTCGATCTCCCAGTCCAACCCGGTCAGAGCCAGTCGGCGGGTGGCCTCGACTGCCGCGAGCCGCGGCCACTTCTGCAACATCTCCCCGAACAGCTCGAACTGCATCTGCGGCGAGCCGGCGTCGGCGGTGTGCAGCAGTGCCAGCACGCGCGCGGGCGTCAGCCCGACACTCGGATACGCGTGAAACGAATCCTCGCGCCACGGCCGAATGACACGCCGCTCGTCGCGCGCCGACGTGCGGTACGACGGCAACAACGAGCCGAGTTTCTTCACCTGCCGAAGGACCTTTTGTCCCGCATCTTTGAGAGGCACGAAGTTACTCCTGACACTCGTCGGCGAGCCCGGCCGGTCGCGGCCCCGCTACGAGCCGTGCGACTATTTCGAGGATATGCGGATAGACTAGTAAGTCTAGGAAGAGCTGGACGAATGTTGTTCGCTGCCGGTCATTGGCGGGAAGCGTCGCGTTTTGGACGGCAAAGAGCGATCGAATCGAGAAGCGCATCGGCAAAACGGACCGAAGAGCCGCGGACATCAGCCCCCGCGGCGCCGCGCGGAC
>CAZDTB010000467.1:0-4013 GCA_964508075.1 uncultured Planctomycetales bacterium | reverse complement strand
CGGCATCGGCGACCAGAATATGGCCGCCGTTCAGATGCGAACCGACCAGTATTCGACCGGAAACACCCTCGTAGGTGGCGAGGTCGTCGGTGATATCGACATCGCCGAGCAACTGTGAGCCGAAACTCAACGTGCCGGTCAGGTCCGACGCCGTTGTGACATTGCCTTCCTGATCGCGTTCGCCGATGCGGATGTCGCCGTACATGATCGGATGAATGATGAGCGTGCTGGCATAGTCGTTCTTGATCGCTATGTCACCCTGAGTCGGGTGCGAGCAAATCTCGACGTCGCCGAGCGTCTCAGCCTCCAACGTGTTATACGCCCTGAGCCTTCCGTGAACAATGATGGCGGCCTCCGCGTTGTGCACGAAGAACTTCCGGGTCCCCGCGGTCACCCCGATGTCGCCATCGATGTCGACCGTGCCGGTGATGTTGTCGCAGATGAAATCCCCGGTGGTGGCGATGCTGCCGGAGATTTCGACGCCGGCGAGGTACACGTCCTGACCATCGACGGTGAGGTCCCCCTCCCGGAGGTTCACGGCGCCGTTGGCGCCGTTGTCGTCGTACGCGATCATCACGGTTACGTCGTCGTCGACACCCGAGTCAATCGTGATGTTCTGGATGTCTTCCAGCACGGGCGACTCGGGATTCCCATTCCACGCGCGGAATCCGTACGTCCCCGGCTCATTGATCTGGATTGTGTTGTCCTCGTCGTCGATAGTGCAGTCTTCGCCGTTTAACGTCCACACGAGGATATCGCCCGGCGCGCTGCTGGTCATGCCGAGCAAACAGAACAGAGATAGTAGAGTGTATCGCAACATGTCGTGTTTCTCCTTTTGCATTAGGATTCTTCAACAAAGCGTGCTCGCCTGCATCGAGCGCAGACGCACGCCGTTATCAACATCAAAGCCGAAGAGGGTTCTGGTACTACACCGAAGCGGACGTAGTCCCAGTGCGAGAGACTCGCCGCGCCACGGACGCAATCTCCCCAGCCGAACTTCGACGCCAGGTATCCGTGCCAGAACGTCCCTTGGTGTGCCAAATCGCCGTCGATGTACAGGTCATACGTCAGCATGTCCCACGACAGAACACGGTACTCGTGGAACATGCCGGGCTCGATCGGGATCTCGACATCGTCCTCGAACTTGCTAATGATGTGCTCTGGGAAGAGGGCAATGCCGAGTTGCCAGTCATCGTCGGAACTGATTCCGACCTTGGCGTCGTAGCCATCGCCGATCGTCTCATC
Organism: uncultured Planctomycetales bacterium; assembly: GCA_964508075.1. Taxonomy (GTDB): domain Bacteria; phylum Planctomycetota; class Phycisphaerae; order UBA1845; family Fen-1342; genus JALSRY01. Next base: position 2,768 of record CAZDTB010000467.1, on the reverse strand, counting down.
GACCATCACTCGCCACTCGGCCACGAACAGCTCGCCCGGGTCGGGATCGAACTCGTCGTACAAGTACCGGCACGCGTAGTCGTAGACGCGCAGGTCGTACAGCGAGTCCATGGTCAGGATGCCGTTTTCGACCGTGCGGACCGCCCCGTCACCCTCGTGCGCCCCCTCGTCGTTACCCCAGTTACGTTGCCAGCCTTCGTTTTCGGGCAGGTCGTTCCCTTCATACGTGATCCAATACGGCTCGGCGGTGGCCGACGCCGTGAACGCGTACAGGGTGGAAATCAAGGACAGCGAGATCTGCGAGCGGGTCGTCATCGGTCGTCTCCTTCGATGTGGTCAAACTCTCCCCGTCGGCGTGCGCCGCCGCGTGCCGGCGTGTTGCCGGTCCATACCAGCCACACACCCCGCGGGAAATCAGCCTGCATCCGGCCTCCCGACCGGCCTGCTCATCCTATCGGCAGCCGCGGGAATGGTACCAGCGTTTGCCGACGGTCTGATGCCGGCCGGGAGGCCAGGTGGGAAGAAGAGCAATCGTGTCGTCACGCCGTTCTCCTTTTCGATGCGCCGGCCGCACGCCGGCGACTTGCCTCAGACGCCCAAAACACGGCCGACACGGCCGTGCCACCTACCGTCGGGCTCGGCGCCTCGCTCGCACAAAGCGGCGGGCCTCAAGGTTCGGCGCGTTATTGCTCCTGAGCGCTTCCCCGAGACAATCGGGCCCCCACCCTTCGCTCCGCGAAGGATGGGCCACCCGGCCTTCCGTCGCCCCTCCGGGGCTGGTCCTCTCGCGCCAACGCGTCCGGGGGCTGACGCCCCCGGCTACTGACCTTCGCCCTTTCAGGGCTTCAACCCGCGTGTTCTAAAGACGGGACTCGCCTGGTTGGGGCTATCGCTTCCCCAGGAGTTGGCGCCGGCCAACTCGGAAACCGCACTCCGCCTCGCCATGCCCCGCGTCTGCGCTTCGCCGGCGAATCCCAACCCGCCAATTCTGTCATGCACCCGTTGCTCACCGATTGCCCCCGTGCCCTTGACGTGGTTCGGCGCTCGTGGTGTGCTTTGCGCTTGCGATGAGACCGAGCCAGTGGCGACTGACGAAACCCCGCGTGTTCGCGATCCTGATGGTCGCCGCCGCCCTGCTGGCGCTGCTGCCGGTGCGCTGGACCGGCTGTACGGGCGGGCTGATGCAGCCGGTCAGCCCGATCACGTGGGTGTTCTCGGGAGGCACCCGCCGGGCCCGCGGCGCCGCGGATGACCTGACCACCCCCGCACCGACGCCTGCGGACTTTGAGCGTCTCCGGCGTGAGAACGAGCGTCTGGCCCGCCAGGTCGGCCAGCAGCAGATCCTGATCGTGGAAATGGAGCAGATTGTCGCTGACCTTTCCGGGTTGCGGGATCGGGTTGCCGACCCGCGTACCCGGATTGTGTTCGCGGCGGTGGTGGCCGGCGATGCCGCACCCCAGCGGGAAACGCTCTCCATTCTCAAAGGCACCCGGCATGGGGTCGCGGTGGGTGACTGGGTGGCGGCCGGCGTCCCCCCCGCCGAGCGTGATCCCGCCGCCACCGGGCGCGAGCTGCTGCTGCAGCAGTGGCTGATCGGGGTGATCAGTGAGGTCCAGCCGTATCTCAGCCGCGTCCAATTGACGACCGACCCACGATTCGGGACTCAGTTGGTCCGTGTCGCGAAACCGCTCAGGGACGCTACGTGGGAGGTCGCCGAGCGTGACTGCGGCTTGGTGGGGCTTGGAGGAGGACGCATGCGGATCGACCGGGCGGCGGTGGACTACCCCGCTGCCGGTTACACGATCGTCGTGGCCCCTCTGTCCCACCCCCAGCCGCTGGCGCTGGCCGTTGGGCGAATCATCGCTTCGGAGCGGCTTGAGACCGGTGTGCACTACAACTTCGAGGTCGAGCCGTGGTCCGACGCGCGTAAGCTCTCTCACGTCTACGTGATCTCGTTCCCCGAGTAGCCGGCCTGGACGGACGCAGGCCAGCAGGCGCAAGCCGGCCCCGGGGTGCAGCGCTTGCCCGCGGGAATCTCCCAACAAATCAGGCTTTTCGTGGGCTGGGCCTTGACGCTGTTGATAATAGGGATATCCTGGCATGTCTCGGCGCTTTTGCCGAGAGACAGTTAGAGTCTATACGGAAGGACGAGTAGGCAGTCCGATGGCAGGTGAGCGAATTCGAATCCGCATGGAGGCTTACGATCACCGTGCGCTCTATGCGACGGAACTCGAGATCGTTGAGCATGCCAAGCGCACCGCGGCGACCGTTCGTGGACCGGTGCCGCTACCCACACGCATCGAACGCTACACCGTCCTGCGTTCGCCGCATATTGACAAGAAGTCCCGCGAGCAGTTCGAGATGCGCACCCACAAGCGGGTGATCGACATTTTCGAGCCCACGGCCCGCACCGTCGAAGCGCTCAATCGCCTCGTGGTTCCGGCGGGTGTCTTCGTCAAAATCAAGGCCTGAGCGGCGTGAAGGGCGCTGAAAGCCTGTTTTGGAAACCGGTCGCGCGAGCAGCCTGTTGCTCGCCCAACCGCAGGAGTGCCGTGATATGATCCCGGCAATCTTAGGCAAGAAAGTCGGCATGACCCAGGTCTTTGACCCGTCCGGCGGGTGCGTTCCGGTGACGCTGGTCGAGGCCGGGCCGTGCGTGGTTCTGCAGGTCAAGTCGGCCGAAACCAAGGACCGATACGACGCCGTCCAGCTCGGCTTCGATGACGTCAAGCCGCACCGCGCGAGCATGCCCGAGATCGGCCGGGCCC
>CAZDTB010000466.1:0-4014 GCA_964508075.1 uncultured Planctomycetales bacterium | reverse complement strand
CGCCTTGGCAGCCTCCCAGCGTACGACTTTCCGATCGTCGGCCAAGGCCTCGATGAGCGGCGCCACGGCCGGCTTGCCGATCGCCACGAGTCTCTCACGCGCGTGTTTCCGCTCGACCCCATTGTAGCTGGCTATTTGCGCCAGCAGGTCTGCGATCGCCTGCGTTCGCACGGAGGACGGCTGCCTGTCGCTGCTCCGTTTATGGTCCATCAGACTATTTTCTCCTATGCACATCCGAGAGGCGCGTATTGGCGCAGGTCTCGTTGGCCGCCGCCCGGCCGCGGCGCAGGGCGAGGCACAGAAGCACGTCGCTCTGTTCGTCCTGCCGCCGGTGGGCCATCGCGGGATGCGAGGGCATTGCGGGACTGACTTCGCCGTTTAGATCATGCACGGCATTTACTCCGGGGTGCCGCCGACCCTCAGGCGTCGGTGGCGCATCGCACGGGTCTCGGGTGAACAAAAAAGGCCGACGTGGTCGCGCACCCGGAGGTACACGATCACGTCGGCTTACTCGCTGGCGAGCCACCCGGCACAGCCGGGCTGCCCTCTATTTAGTCATCCGACAACTTCGGCGCGGTTTTCTTGGCGAGCCACATCCGGGCCCTCACAAGCTCCGCAGCACTAAGATCATATCTCTCGAAGCAGCACGAGTAAACGACGTGCTCTCTTCACCCACGCTTCGGCCCGTGGCGTCCAGGTGGTAGACTGCGGGCTCAACGAGGTGCCGCCGTGCCCAGCCGTCCCGTCCGAATGGTCAGACTCGCTCCTTTCGTCCTGCTACCGAAGCACCTCTTCGCCGCGATTCGACACCAACACCCGCCGATTCACGTCGCGTCGCTCATCGTCGAATCGGCGGCGCTGGCCTCCGACGTCGCGTACCAGCGGCTGGGCAGCCGCTCCACGGGCCTGCCCCCGGACGAGGCGGTTGCCCGATTGGCCGAGCACGGCCCCAACATCGTCGCCGGGGACGCGCGCGGGGCGGGTGATGTCGCTGATGATCGAAATCGGCGTGGGGCTGAAGCTGATCCGGTAGGCGAAGGCCGACAGCGCCGCCGCCACGCTCAAGGCGATGATCTCGGTGACGGCCACGGTTCTCCAAAGCGTGGCTCAACCGGCGGCGGTGAGTTTAGTTCACGGTCACTGAATTCGGGCTCGTACAGAAGGAAATTCTGATGAATGCCAATGGACAACGTGCCACACTGCAACGGATCGCGCGGCGCGCGATGACGGAGCGCGGGCTGCTGCCAGACTTTTCGCACGCGGCGCTTGCCGAGCTTGACCGAATTCAGGCGCCACCCGCGCGGACGGACGGCGCGGCGCGAGACCTGCGGGACCTGCCGTGGGCCTCGATCGACAACGACGATTCGCGCGACCTGGATCAACTCACCGTTGCCCAGACGGTGCCGGACGGCGCGGTCAAGATCCTGGTTGCCATCGCGGACGTGGACGGCCTGGTGAAGAAAGGCTCAGCGATCGACGAGCATGCCCGCCACAACACGACCTCCGTCTACACGGCGGCCCAGGTCTTTTCGATGCTGCCCGAACGGCTCTCCACCGACCTGACGTCGCTGAGCGACCGCGCCGACCGCCCCGCCATCGTGATCGAAATGGTGATCGGCCCCGATGGCACACTGCGGACCTCGGACATTTACGCGGCGACGGTCCGTAGTCACGCCAAGCTGGCCTACGACAGCGTGGCGGTCTGGCTGGAGGGTCACGGGCAAGCGCCGGCGCGCATCGCGGGCGTGAAAGGGCTGGGTGACAACCTCCGGACACAAGATCAGGTCGCGCAGAAGATCAGGGCGTTCCGGCACGAGCACGGCGCGCTGGACCTGGAGACGATCGCGGCCCGGCCAGTGTTCGTCGAGGACGAGATTCGGGATTTGGCCATCGAGCGTAAGAACCGAGCGAAGGAGCTGATCGAGGACTTTATGATCGCGGCCAACGGGGTGACGGCGCGCTATCTGGACGCAAAGGGCTTTCCGTCGTTGCGTCGTGTAGTGCGAGCGCCGAAGCGCTGGGATCGGATTGTCGAGGTGGCAGCGCACTACGGCGTACATCTGCCGGCCCAGCCCGACCCCAAGGCGCTGGCGCAGTTCCTGGCCCAGCGGAGGGTCGCCGATCCCCTTCGTTTCCCCGATCTGTCGCTGACGATCGTGAAGCTATTGGGGCCGGGCGAATATGCGGTTGAGCTGCCCGGCGAGGCGGCGCCGGGCCACTTCGGGTTGGCGGTCCGAGACTACACGCACTCTACGGCGCCGAACCGCCGGTACCCCGATCTGATCACGCAACGGCTGCTGAAGGCCGCGCTGGCGGGCGCGTCGGCCGCGTACAGCCGTGATGAGCTGACGGAGTTGGCCCGCCACTGCACCCTGAAGGAGGACGACGCCAACAAGGTCGAGCGGCGGGTCGGCAAGTCCGCGGCCGCGCTGCTCCTGGTGTCGAGGATCGGTGAGCAGTTCGACGCGATCGCTACGGGAGCGTCGGAGAAAGGGACCTGGGTCCGCGTGTTTCATCCGCCGGTCGACGGAAGGCTGGTGGACGGCTTCGAGGGCGTCGACGTGGGCCACCGGCTCCACGTCCAACTGGTGCGCGCGGACGCGGAGCAGGGGTTCATTGATTTCAAGCGTGTCGGTGGATCCGCGCCTTGACGCGCCCCGCGCTTATCCGCCGCGGAGCGCCTTGCTACCCGGTTGTGAACCCCGTTGTTGGCCGGTGAATGAGCGATATCCTCCCAGAATGTGTCGGTAACGTCCCCAATATCTGTGGGCAAGAGGACCTGATCCGCGAGGCGCTGGCCCGCAGTGCCCCGCGCCCGTCATCCGACAGCCGCATCGATTTCGCTCGTATCAATGGCGCGTTCGCCATCACGCTGCACATGCACCAGCCGCTGATTCCCGCCGGCGGCGACGATCTGCGCACTGCCAGGATCATCAGCAACCTGCAGTACATGCTGGAACATCCCAACATCCCGGATCACCACAACGCGCCGGTCTTTCGCTGCTGCTACAAACGCATCGGCGAATTCATCCCACAACTCGTCCGCGCGGGTCGACAGCCGCGCGTGATGCTGGATTATTCGGGCTGCCTGTTCCACGGCCTGTGTGTGATGGGGGCGGATGATGTGCTCGAGAGTTTGCGGGCGATCACCTGCGATCCAGCGTACCAGCCGTGCGTCGAGTGGCTGGGCTCAGCCTGGGGCCATCCCGTGGCACCTTCGACCCCCGTGCAGGACTATCGCCTGCACGTGCGGGCTTGGCAGCACCACTTCGCGGCGATCTTCGGGGTTTCGGCCCTGGCTCGCGTGCGCGGGTTCTCCCCCGCCGAAATGGCGCTGCCCAACTACCCGGACGTCTGCTACGAATTCGTGAAGACGCTTCGAGAATGTGGCTACCATTGGATGCTCGTACAGGAGCACACCGTCGAGCTCGCCGACAGTGGCGGGCCCATCCGACAGGCTCATATTCCCCACCGGCTCGTGGTCAGAAACTCGCGCGGCGCAGCCACCAGTATCATCGCCATCGTCAAGACCCAAGGCAGCGACACAAAACTCGTCGGCCAGATGCAGCCATACTACGAAGCCAAGGGCCTGGCACGAATCCAGCTGGCCGGCCGAGCGATTCCCCCGCTCGTGGTCCAGATCGCCGACGGCGAAAACGGCGGCGTCATGATGAATGAGTTTCCCCCGAAGTACCTGCAGGTCATGGCAGAGGCTAGCGGCAGTGCCACGCCTCCCTTGAATGTCAGCGAGTATCTCGACTATCTCGAATCCCTTGGCATCACGCCGGAGGTTTTCCCTGTCATTCAGCCGATCATGCAGCATCGGGTTTGGCGCCGCTTCGCGGCTGGCGCGGGGCCGCAAGCGATGGACGAACTCATCGGTCAGATCCAGCGGGAAGACCCTCGGTTCCACATGGAGGGTGGCAGTTGGACCAACGACGTCTCGTGGGTCCGGGGCTACCAGCACGTGCTCGGCCCCATGAAGTCAGCCAGCGCTCACTTTGCGGAGAGAGT
>CAZDTB010000465.1:2980-4021 GCA_964508075.1 uncultured Planctomycetales bacterium | reverse complement strand
GCCAGTCCGGGTTGCCCGAGCTGACCGGCGTTCCGTCCCAGTTCGCCGATCCGCTTTTCACCCCATAGGCCTGCGACCCGCACCACCAGGCACCGTTGCTGGCGAAGGCCCCGAACCAATCCGCATGAGGGGTAATGTCAAAGTCAATGTCGTCTTCCATGGTCAGGTAGCGCATGCCATCGGCCACCGCGATTTTGCGCGCGGTGGGGCCGACCAAGCCGAGCCTCGATTGGTAGCTGCCCTCGTGCCTTGCCACGAAGTCTCCGGCAACCCGGGCTTCCACAGTGATCAGACGGCCCATTGATGTCAGGCCGCTCGCGATGATCGTGCCATCGAAGTCCTGACCCCACCATTGGAAGTGTGCCGGCATCAGATAGCTGAGTGGGGCATAGTCCTGAATGATGTCGTCGGTGAAATCGGCGCGATCTGCGGAATCACTAACCCCCTGGGGCCAGAGAAAATCGATCGTCAGCCCCCGAAACGACGGGCATCCGTATTCGTTGATCAGCGTCCGGTACCGCTCGGCGCGACTGTTTCCCAGCTCCGTGTCGTACCGCAGGATCGGACTCATCCAGTCGTAGTTTTGCACCGGCACGTATGGCTTGCGCAAAGCTGTGACATCCTGGCCGCGGCCCGCGATCTCAGTCGCCGCCCCGGACGTATTAACGCCGGGGATCCAGTCGTTGTATTCGGTGAAATACGTCGCCATGCCGGTGCCGAACTGTTTCAAAAGCACGCCACACTTCGCCGCCCGGGCCTTCTCACGCGCGCAGGTCAGGCTCGGCAGAAGAATCGAGATGAGCAGCGCGATGATCGCCACCACCACCAGCAGCTCGATCAGCGTGAATGCTCGCCGCTTCGTGCGCTCGATAACGGGCATGACTCTTTCCTCCGGCGCGGACCTCACGGGGCCCCGCGAACGACAAGCGTCTTGGAATCAACGTACTGATTGACGCCCGCTTCATCCAGTTGCCTGACCGCGCTGCGGGCGCGGCTGCTGACGGAAATCGTGCCGTCCTCGTTCTCGTGACACGGCACCAG
>CAZDTB010000465.1:0-2970 GCA_964508075.1 uncultured Planctomycetales bacterium | reverse complement strand
GTGTCGGGATTCCCGACCGGGAGTTTACGCGGCTTGCGCTCCAGCCAGAAGGTCTCCCCGGTGGCCACGCAGACGAATTGGCTCTTCCCGGAGCGCGAAGGCCTACCCCCACCACCAAAGGCCAAAAACGCGATCGCCGCGATAAGTAGCACGGCTGCCAGGCCGAGCTTGCCCGCGTTCGCCTTGAGAAACTCCATCAACCTACCTCAGCGATTCTGCCCGCTCTCGGCGTCCGTCATTTGATTCTATCGAATGACCACGGCTGCCGATCACGGCATCGCTCCTGGTCGACATGCCACCCGTCGATCCGTCGGCCAGATCCCGCTCCCGTGCGTGGAGCCTCCTCCGGGCGCTTTATACCAGAAACCCCGCGCGGTTTCGAGCGATTCGTCGTCAAGAGTGTGTTGAATAAAGGAGCCGGCCCCAAGTCGATCAGCCCAAGGCTGGAGCCATGCTCATACCTTCTCACGATTCGCGCTCGGGCCGGGCCATACCCAAATGCGCGGGCGATCTCCCGCTATCCTCCTCCGCTGTTATCATACGCCTCGTGGCCGAGAACATGCGCCCAAGTCGGGTGCACTGCTCGACGTACAGGTGACGCTTGGAAAACGAATCCAACCCATCTCCGGACCAGCCCGCTGATCTGACTGAGGTGCGGCGCCGAATCGATGCGGTCGACGAGCAGCTCGTCAAGCTGATCAGCGAGCGCGGGCAGCTCGCCCAACAGATCGGCCGGCTCAAGGCGGCCGACGGCACGTCGATCTACGCCCCCGATCGCGAAAGCGAGATCCTGCAACGACTCTGTCAGAACAACCCCGGGCCGCTTCCGAATTCCGTGCTCATGGCGGTCTATCGCGAGATCATGAGCGGATCGTTCGCCCTCGAGCGAATGCTGCGGATCGCCTTCCTCGGCCCGCGCGGCAGCTTCTCCCATCTCGCCGCCATCGGCAAGTTCGGCCTGGCAATCGAGTACGAGCCGGTCGGCGACATCCCCGCCGCCTTCGCCGAGGTCGAGCGCGGCCATGCCGATTTCGCGGTCGTCCCGGTCGAGAACTCGCTCGGCGGCGGCGTGCACGACACCCTCGATGCCTTCATCACCAGCCCCGTGAAGGTGTGTGCCGAAGTCGTCCGCCGCATCCGCCACAACCTGCTCACCCGCGTTCCGATCGCTCAGGTCGAGCGGGTCTATTCCAAGCCGGAGGTGTTCGAGCAGTGTAAGCACTGGCTGATGGAGACTGGCCTGCTTGCCAAAACCATCCCGACCGCCAGCACGAGCAAGGCCGCGGAACTCGCGGCCACCGAGGAAGGCGCCGCGGCGATCGGCAGCACCCTCGCCGCCGAGCTGCACAACCTGCCCATTCAGGTCGCCAACATCGAAGACAACCCGAACAACGTCACTCGTTTCTTCGTGCTCGGGCGCGAGTCGGCGCGGCGAACCGGGGACGACAAGACCGCGATCCTGTTCACCACCGCCCACAAGGCCGGCGCCCTGGTCGACGTGCTCAACACCTTCCGCGACGAGCAGGTCAACCTGTCGATGATCACCTCGCTGCCCAGCCGGCGCAGCGCCTGGGAGTACTACTTCTTCGTGGATGCCGAAGGCCACACGGACGACCCCCCCCTCAACTGCGCGCTGGCCGCGGCCAAGCAGTTCTGCCTGCACCTGACCGTGCTCGGCTCATTCCCCCGCGCGACGGAAGTGACCTAGTGCTCTGTCATACCTCGTGTTGCGGGTCGTAGCGTCGAGCCTCCGTACCCGACCTATACGGGCGTGCGCGACCCCGCAACAGAGCCGGGCCGTCCTCGGCCCGGACACCGGCGTGAGGACACGCCGGCTCTGCTAATCGCTCAGCGCATACTGCATCACCACGCGGCGCGCGCCCCGAGGATAGTAGGTGATCACCTCGTCGCATCCCCCCCGTTCGACTCTCAGCCTAACGGGAACGTCTGCCTCGCCCTCCAGATCCCACCCCAACAGCAGGTCGCCTTGACGCAGCCCCGCCTTCGCCCCCGCCGACCCAAGGATCAACCCGCGCACCTTCCGATCCTTCAGCGACCGGGCCTGGTCGAACCCCAACTCGTACGCGTACACCTCGGTCAGCTTCCCGACCAGCCCCGGCGCGAGCGCGTCCGGCAGCAGCTCGATCGTCTCGGCGTTCGTCACATAGTGGTCAAACTCGCCCGCGAACCACGAGCCGAGCAGCTCGTTGCCCGCCTGGCGAATACCGTGATTTGAGACCTCCAGCCCGCCGCTGCGACCGCGACGGACCAGCGACTTGAACAGCCGGTCGATCCCGCTGGCCACCCCCTTCTGGCGCGCCAGCCGGTGCCAGCGCAGCCCGAGCAGCAGCCCGCGCTGATAGGCCACCTCCCCGACCGTGCTGCGTTTGTTCCAATAGTCTCGCTCAATCTCCTCGTTCGAGGCATTGATCGCCGGGTTCAGGTAGTACTCGCGGATGTGCTGGTTGATCCACTTCGCGTACCGCTTCGCATCCCAATACCCCGACTCGTACAGAATCCGCAGCGAGTAGTAGTCCGTGAACCCCTCGACGAACCAGTACACCAGCCGCTCCGGCTGCTGTGCCTTGAGCAGTCGACCGTTCCAATGGTGGAACAGCTCGTGTGCGAAGAGATGCTCGACGGCATCGTCGATCTCGGACTCCGGGGCCACAAACAGTGCGAAGCTGTTGTGAAGCCCCGACCCCGCCAGCCGCGATTCACCAGCCTTCAGCCGCTCGCCGACCGGAATCGCCGTCACGACAAACTCCGGAAAATCCTCCTCAAGCATGAAATCGCATTGCTGCTTGATGATCGCGGCGGTCATATCGGCGAACTCGTCCAGCGTGAAACCGAACCGATCCACGATTGCCACGTTGACCTTGCGCCCCGCGTCTGCCCGCGCGGTGGTCTTCAGTCGCCCCGCCAGGTAGACCGAGTGCCGCAGGTCGCTCACGCTGAGCCGCGCCCCGA
>CAZDTB010000464.1:0-4022 GCA_964508075.1 uncultured Planctomycetales bacterium | reverse complement strand
TAGCGTATCGGCCAACGGCTGGGAAGCGTTTCGCTGGAGCGCCGAAGGGGGCATGATTGGGCTTGGTGACCTGCCTGGAGGGGGTTTCGACAGCGGCGCGGCGGCGGTCACCGCGGACGGCCTTACAGTGGTGGGCGAGGCAACCAGCGATGCCGGAGACGAGGCCTTCATTTGGGATGTAGACTGCGGTATGCGCCGGCTTCAAGACGTCCTGGAAGTCGACTACGGGTTGAATCTTGCAGGCTGGCGGCTGCTCGCGGCCGCGGATATTTCGGCCGATGGGAGAGTGATCGTTGGAACCGCGCTCGATCCAGACGCCAATCGGCAGGCTTTTCGGGCCATCGTGCCTGAGCCGCACACGTTAGTGCTGACCATGGTCGCCGTTCTGGCGCTCGGAGCGCTGGGGCGCCGTTAATGATAAGATTGGCGCGCGCAATCAGAATGTAACATTGAACTGAAGAGGCAATGCGCCATCGTTGCATCCCCGCGTTTGGGCGCAGCGATGACTGCGAGGGAAATATCATGTCTGCACGAAGACAATTACAACAGATCTCCTGTTGCGTACTGCTGGCTGCGATGGCGCTCGTCAGCAACTCTGCTGTGGCGGCGGGGCCGACGGTCTCGGCCTGGCAAACCGCGGCGACTGACGGCGAACCGGACACACCGGTCTTCGAGACCGACCTGGCGATCGGGGTGGATCGGGCCATCGCGGTCTTCATCTCGAACTACGAAGTCTCCGGGGACAGGAAGATCAGCTACTCCGAGGCGACGTACGATGGCGAGAGCGGGACGTGGACGTGGGACGAGACACGCGAACAGTTCATTCGTCAGCCGACTTGGGTAAGGGACACATTCGACCCATCGATCGTTTATGATCCCACCGACAACCAATTCGCGGCCGTCTGCGAAGGTGGCTACGATCCTCCCGGTACAGAGGAAGACGAAGGACGCATCATGTTCTCGACGTTTGATGCTTCCCAGCCGGAAGACGGCTTCGATTTCTGGCGCACGGTTGCCCAGCGCGCCGAAGGGGCATTCATGGACAAGCCTTGGTGCGTTCTAGGCCAGGAACACAGCGGAAATCGCGAATACTACGTCGTCTGGTGGGATCGGCCGGCGACGGAGCAGGATCGTGGCTACGCCTACGCCCGGTCGACCGACGGTGGAGACAACTGGACCTGGGACGAGATCGAGGTCGACAACGAGCGTGTGCTCGGCGGCTTCTGTGCCCAGCCCGCAACCGATCCCAACGACCCCAACGCGCCGCTCTACATCGCGTATATCTCGGGCGCCGACATCTACATTCTGAAAGGCGTGGACGACGGCAGCGAGGTCTCGTTTTCGCGCGTGACGATGCCGCTTTTTATCCCAGGCGGTGGCACCGCGTCTGTTCCCTTACGCATAAACCTCAACGTTGGAGACGCAACCAGCTACGTCCCACCAAATGGCGTTCGCGCGAAAACGACGCCGCAGCTCGTGCTGGATCCGAGCAATCCCAGCACGATGTACGTGGTCTATCACGACGCGGCGCAGAGCTTCGATCCGGGGAATCCGCCGGACGACGTCGACATCGATGTCTACATCACGAAGCTGTACACGGCTGGCGATCATTGGCTCTCATCGCCACGCGTGCGCGTCAACGACGACAAGGTTGACCCGGAACACCCGAGAGATCAGTATCTGCCCTCGGTGACGGTGGATCGGCTCGGACGCATCCACGTGACGTTCTACGATGACCGCGCCCCGGAATACGAAGACCAGATTGACAGCACCGCGCTGCCCAAGTTCGACTTCTATTACGCGATCAGCCGTAACAGGGGCGCGTCGTTTGACAACTGCCAGATCGAGCCCCCAGCGCCAGCCGGGCTTCCGGCTCTGGATTACGAGCACTGGTGGGACGGGGCGCGCGAGTACACCGGAGTTGCGTACTACTGGGATGAGACTCGCGAGGGCGTCCTGACCACGTTCACGGGCACCGACCCGAACGAGCCGCCCCCGGGCGTGCCCTGGAAGGCCGTGATCTACTCAAATCAGGTCAGCGATCTTCCGCCGCCGCTGCCGTAGCTGACCGTGCGGAGGGCACCTGCCGAACGGTCGCAGCGCAGCAACAAGGCCGGGTGGCCTGGGCCACCCGGCCTGCTTCAAGGCCAAAGCCCTGCCGGAACTCCGTCTGGTTACTGCAGCAGCGACAGGACCTGCGCGGTCTGTTGATTGGCCAGCCCCAACAGAGACATGGCCGCCTGCATCAGCACGCTCTGGCGGTTCAAGTTGGCCGTCGCCTCGGCATAGTCGACGTCCCTGATCGTGCTGAGGGCCGCTGAGAGGCTTTCCTTGGTCGCGGTCTGCTGGTTCAGGGCCGTCTCGACCTGGAACCTCTGGAACCCGCCGATGCGCCCCTGCACGGTGGCGAGCTGCTCGGCGGCCTTGCTGGCGATCTGAGCAGCCGCGTTCGGATCGTCGATCAGGCTGTTGGATTTGCCACCGGCGAGCGACTCCAGATAGCCGTAGTCGCCGTGCCCCAGCATGTGCGTATACAATGCATCAATACCGATTACGGAGCGCGTCTGCGAAGTGGTGCCAAGCTGGAACGTGGCCCCACCCGTGGCCGCGACCGTGAACGTCGACGTCGTGCCCACCGCGGACTCGTTGAATGCGTCGGTGATGTTGAACGAGAAGCTCACGCCGTTCGCGCTGTAGTTGACCGCCTTTCCGTCGACGGCGGCGGCCTGGCCGTTGACGTCGATCAGGGCGTCGGCACCCGCGTCATTCTGATCGGAGAAGGAGGCGTCGGTCGTGTCGGCAACGACCGTCACGCGGACGAAGGCGTCCTCGCCGTAGTCCGAGCTGAGCAGCGACAGGTCGCCGGCGCTGGCGGAGGCCGTCACGCCGGTCTGGGCCGTGGCCGCATTGATTTTCGCCGCCACCGCCGACAGGGCCTCGCCCGTGGCGATCTCGATCACCACCCCGCCGTCCTTACCCAGGATGTTGATCGCGGTGTCGTCGGTGGCAACCGCGGCCGCAATCGAGACCACCGCCGCCGAAGCCGCCTGCTGTAGCTCGACCGTCACCGCGAGAGACGAGGGCGACCGGCTGTAGACCTTCAGGTCGGTGATATCGGCGGCGGTCACTCCCGTGGTCTGGATGCCGAGCGAGCCGTCAAGCAGCTTCTTCCCGTTGAACTGCGTGGTGCCGATGATTCGGTCGATGGCGCTGAGGGCCGAGTCAACCTGGGACTGATTAGAGGCCAATTCGGCGGCGCTCAGCCCGTCCTCGTTGGCCGAAGCGATCGCCAGTTCTTTAATCTCGTTGATCAGCGAAGCGACTTCGTCGATGGCGCTGTCGGCGACGCCCAGTATCGCGTTGGTGCGCTGGTTGTTCGCGATGGACGCGTCGACCGCCCGGAGCTCGGTCTCCAGCGTGCGCATAGCAATAAGGCCCGCCGGATCATCCCTGCCTGCGTTGATCCGCGAGCCCGTGGACAATTGTGTCAGTGTGTTGCTCTGGTCGAACGATGTCCGGTTCAAGATGTTGAGCAACATCATCGAGTTGAGGTTTGTTACTGTGATCGCCATGGACGGTTCTCCTGCTTTGGCCTCGAGAAACTCCAAACCTGCCAGAAACATAGAAAACGCCGGCGGGTAAATGCAAAAAGGATGGCGGCAGATTTTCCCGGATGCCGGGTAGGTCTGGAAATGAATGCGTTTGTGAGCGCGCACGAGCGACGCGCGGCCGGTGACCCTGCGGTGGAATTATTGAGCCCTCTCGCCGGTCTGGCAGATATGGCGATTCGAGCGGGAGCGGACCCTCAGCCTACCACCAATCGAGATCGAAGGACCACTCGTCGTCACAGTCGGACCAGCAGCCGAACTGATAACAGTCCCAGTAGCCGTGGTGGCAATCGTCGTAGTACACCTCGACGTCCAGGTCGTCGAAGAACTCCTCCAGCTCCCGCGTGTCGCAGACGATCGCTAGCCCGCATTTCTCACGATGGTGAGAGAAGTGACGGTTTTCGCGGGGCGCTG
>CAZDTB010000463.1:0-4030 GCA_964508075.1 uncultured Planctomycetales bacterium | reverse complement strand
GTGACGGAAGAGGGCGTTGTCGTCGAAGTTGAACTTGGCATCGATCGCCAGGATCTGCCCGTCGGGCGTGCGGATCAGCGGATTGATCTCGGCCAGCGAGCAATCCTTCTCGACGAATAGCTTGGCGAGCTTGAGCATGACGCCGACCGCAGCCTTGGCCTGCGCACCTTCGAGGCCGATCATGTCCGCCAGAGCCTGGGCCTGGAAACGTTGCAGCCCGAGGTGCGGGTGGAACCAGGCCTTCTTGATGGCGTCGGGGTCCTTGGCGGCGACCTCCTCGATCTCGACCCCGCCTTCGGCACTGGCCATCATGACCGGGCAGCGCTTGACCCGGTCGACCACTATCCCGAGGTAATACTCCTTCTCGATATCGACGGCGCTGGCCAGCAGGATCTTGCGAACCTGCACGCCTTGCGGGCCGGTCTGCTTCGAGATCATCGGGTTGGCGAACATGCGGGCGGCGTGCTCGGCGGCCTCCTCGGCCGTGTCGATCAGCTTGACGTAGCCGGCCTTGCCGCGGCCGCCGGCGTGAACCTGGGCCTTGACCACTGCCTTCCTGACGTTGAGCTTCTCGAAGGCGGCTCTGGCCTCTTCGGGCTTGGAGATGACCTCGGACGCCGGGACGGGGATTCCCGCCGCTTCCATCAGTTGCCGACCCTGATACTCGTGAACCTTCATGCTGCTTGCTCCGGTTGATAGCGCCAGGCCGCTCCGGGCGCGGGCCTGCAAAAGCCGGAATTTACTCGGTTCTGTGGGGGCGTGCCACTTGGGGTGGAGCGCGGCTGGTGACGATTGCGCCTTTGCCGCGGGTCGGCATTAGCCGATAATTCGAGAGCGGACCGAGGGCCGTCCCGCAAGCTGCCGGCACAGTCCCGGCTTTGGTTTCCGAACAGATGCTTCGTGAGTTGATTGACATCGCGGTTCTGGAAGATTTTGTGGCCGGCCTGGCCTGGGCCAGCGGGCTGCGCACGTCGGTCTACGGCGTGCGCGGCGAGCTGATCGGAGCTTCGCCACGGGGCCGCTCCGCGCGGACGGCGGCGCCGGTGCTCAAGACGCTACCGGCCCGATTGAAGACCGTCGACCTGCTGCCGGCCCGCGAACTGCCCGCGGGCGTGGCGTTCGTGGAGCAGGAGGGACTCTGGACCATCGTCGTACCGGTGTATATCCACAAGAACGTGGCGGGGTTTGTGGGCGTGGGCGCCTTTCGCGATCCGGAGCAAGATCTCTCGGGCATGACGGGGGAGAGCCGGGAACTGATCGAGAAACTGCCGGTTCTGCCACGGGTGAGTGACGCGCGGTCGGTTGTAATTGCGCGCTGGGCGTCGCGGCTGCTGGCGGACTGGTGTCTGAGCGGCGTACGACTCGGGGCCACCGCGGAGGAGGTCTCTCTGCTGGGTGACATCGGCGAGCTGTTGAGCGGTGAGAAGGATCTTCAGACTACGCTCGACCGGATCGTGGCCGAGACGGCCCGGGTGATGGGTTTGCAGTATTGCAGCTTGCGGTTGTTCAACCCCAAGACCGGAGAGCTGAGGGTCGAAGCCGGGTACAACGTTTTGGAGACGCACGGTGCTGAAGACACCTTCTTGCGCTCGGAGAACCCGATCGATGACGCGGCTTTGAACGGGGAGCTGGTTTACGTCGAGGACGCAACGGTTGATCGGCGCGTGCGCTTTGCACAGGAGGCCAGGCGACTGGGGATCGTCAGCGGCCTGGCGGCGGGGATGATCTACCTGGGTGAGCCGATCGGCGTGCTGCGGGTCTACGCCGATCACAAGCGACGCTTCGGGACGCGGCAGCGCAATCTGCTGCGGACGGTGGCGTCGCAGGCGGCGATCGCGGTCGCCAACGCGCGGCTGCTCGACGAACGCCTGCGCAGCGCCGCGACGCAACGGCAGCTCGCGACGGCGGGCGAAGTGCAGGCCCGAATGGTGCGAACCCCACCGCCGGAGCATCCGAGGCTCGATGCCGCACTGGTGTTCGAGCCCAGCTCACACGTGGGCGGCGATTTCTGCGACATCTTCAAGCTGGAGGACGGGCGGTTGGCGGCGACGGTCGGCGACGTGGTTGGCCATGGCATGGCGGCGGCGCTGCTGATGGCGTCGGCACGCGGCGCCCTGCGGGCCAGTGCGCGGTTTTGCAGCAGCCCGGCTGAACTAATCGCCCAGCTCAACGAGCACGTCTGCCGTGAGACGACCTCGTCCGAATTCGTCACGCTATTGCTGATTGTGGTGGATGCGGCCGGCGAGCGGTTGCAGTACGTCAATGCCGGGCACGAGCCGCTGCTGATCCTGCGTGACGGTGAGGTCCGCCAGGCTGAGGAAGCCGACCTGGTCTTGGGCATCAAGCCGGGCGAGCGCTACACCGAGCATACTCTGGAGTTGCGGGGGGGAGATTCTGTCCTGCTGTATACCGACGGCGTCGTCGAGGCGATGAATTTCGATGGTGAGGTGTTCGGCCGCGAGCGGCTGTTCAACGCGCTGAAGGAGTACGGGACGCTGAAGCCTGATCAGGCACTCAAGAATATCCACTGGGACGTTCGGCGGTTTGTCGGCCTGGCCGAGCAGTCCGACGACCTGACGATGGTCGGTCTGCGCATGCGGGGCAGGGACTAAGCGCGGACCACACGGCCGACACGGCCGGGCGGTACCGAAGACTGACTTATAGCCTATCCCACGACTCCTGCGGGACCGGTCTCGGCGTCGATGGCGATCGGCTCCCCGCAGAATGGCTCGCCGGCGGAGGTTTCCGATAACCCGGCCGCGGGCGGGGACGCTGAAAAACCCCTTGACGGCAGTGGCTTGGTGGGGGATGCTATATATGGAGTACCGTTGTTCCTACGGGAGCTGCCCGTATAGAAACGACAGCTTTCAGCAGATCCCGTCGGCGGTCTCGTATCAGCAGAGGTTTGGTAGCATGGCTAGCGGTTCAGTAAAGTGGTTCAATGACACGAAAGGTTTCGGTTTCATTCACTCCGACGATGGGCAGGACGTGTTCGTCCATCAGAGCGAGATCCAGTCCGAAGGGTTTCGGTCGCTGAAAGAGGGGCAAAAAGTCGAATTCGACGTTACGCAAGGCGAAAAGGGGTCTAAAGCCGTCAATGTGAGGCTCGTCGATTAATTCGTCGGACCGCACTGGCTGAGCTCAACAGCCAACCCAGGACCGAGCAAATTCGCACAGCCCTCCCGGCCACGGCCGGAAGGGCTGTTTAATGCGCGTAGGTCTGGCTGGTCAGGGCGGGCTGTCCGCGGCGGAATTCTCGGTCGGATTCTGGTCCCGGCGGATTGGGACGCACTCGGGACAGCGGTGTGCCGACCGCGGGTTGCGTCTAGCCCCCGGTCCGACACGCGTCTGAGGCAGTGGAGGGGATTCTCAGTCGCGCGCAACCTGGGTACAATTACTGGGGTACGGACTGCCGGTCGCGGGCGCCCCCTCGGCCCGCAAGGTTTGGCAAAAGGAAGTGGCTCATGGCGTACGACGACCCGACCGCGGCGTTGAAGGAACTCACCGCTCGCATTCACGCCATCCGGGATTCTCTTTGACCTCCCGACAAAGACCTCCTGCATAGATAAGCTCGCCGGGCGGATGGAGAAGCCCGGTTTCTGGAACAAACAGGAAGCTGCGCAGCAGGTGGTTTCCGAGCTGAAGGCATTGCGCGCGCAGGTTGAGCCTGTTCAGGAGCTGCTGAGCCGCGCTGACGACGCGGAGGTCCTGCTCGAACTGGCGGGCGAGCAGGACGACGAGCAGTCCTGGGCTGAGGTTCAGAGCGAACTCGAGACGCTCGCGAAGAAGACCGAGCAGATCGATCTGCTGATGCTGCTATCGGGTGAGAATGATCACCGGCCCTGCTTCCTCAGCATCCAGGCCGGTGCCGGCGGCGTCGATGCCTGCGATTTTGCCGAGATGCTCCTGCGGATGTACCTGATGTACCTGGAACGCGGAGGGTACGAGATGCACGAGGTCGATCGCCGCCCGGCCGAGGAGGCCGGCATTCAGTCGGTCACGCTCCGCGTCGAAGGACCGTGTGCGTACG
>CAZDTB010000462.1:1240-4034 GCA_964508075.1 uncultured Planctomycetales bacterium | reverse complement strand
CCGGCAATGGCGATTCGCCCGCCCATGTCGCCTCCGACGTGGACGATTCCGCGATACGAATCACCAGCAACGGTGATGCAGTTGATCGTGTCGGGATCGTTTGGATTGCTGGCCGTGGCGATGTCCCCGTCGATATACATCCAGGCGCGATCGAAATCTGCATCTTCAATGCCCAGATTGTAGCCGATGGAGATATCGTTGCAGAGATTGCCGGTGAGGTACATCGACCCGCACCAGTTGTAGGTGACATCGATCGTCCCGTGCATATCGCCGTAAAAGTAGAAGCGTCCGCCCTGGTTGTTGGCCAGTCCATAGAAGTTGGGGATGTCGATGTTGGTGTTAATCGTCGAGGTGGGCGTGGCCTCCGAACCGATCGTTATCGTGTGATGATAGTTAGCCGTCGTGGTGATGCTGCCATTGTGCGTGCCGACGCCGGAGACGGTAACGTTTTGCAGCGTGTTGGCGGTGATATTACCCAGCAGCAATCCGCCGATGGTGATGTCGCCATCAACGTCGTTGGTGACGTTGATGTCGTGACCGTCCAGATCGCCACCGACGGAGATCGTCCCCGAGACGTTGTCGCATGAGATGTCGCCGTCGGAGGCGAGGTCTGCGGAGATAAGAATCCCCGCGATTTCACTGGCGTCGGCCGTCGTCAGGTCGATCTGCTTGACGGTCGCAGCACCGTATTCACGGGCAGGATAGTTAGGATCGGGGGCGACTCTCAGGCGTACGGTCCCACTAACGCCCGACGGATCCGTTTCGATGAGATCGATGTCAGCGGCGTCGTTCGTTCCGGTATAGAACGCCTCGAAACAGAATGTTCCTTCATCGCTCTCTGTAATCCTGATAGCGACGACATTGGGATCGTTCGGATCGGGATTGGTCACTTCGTATTTTGACGGCGATATTCCGCACCATTCCCGGACGGTCACGTCGGCCAAAGCCGCGGACGCGCAGAGAATAGCTGCTGTCATTGTGAAGAGTCGTGATTGCATGGTTTATCTCCTTGCTGTTCTGTGCAACAAGATGCCTGTCAACACAACGAATGTAAGAGAAGCCGGTTCGGGTACAACGCCGAAACGTACATAATCCCACTGGCTCAGCGATGTAACGTTACCTCCCCCATACCAAGGGTCGCCAAACGCCATGCAAGAGTTCAGGTCAGTCGCCGTATAGAATGCGCCCTGATGCACCTGCTCGCCGTCAACGCACAGCGAGTAATCGACCATGTCCGTCGATTCTATACGGTAGGTGTGGAACACATGCGGTTCGATCGGATGGCTCCAATGCTCTCGGCCGATCCACACTTCGTCCTCCAGGTACTCCAGCCACACGTACCCCGGTGGATCATCGCGAGCCATCCAGACGCCCACTTCCATCGACTGATTTGCCTGGACAATATTCAGGCGCCACTCCGCCACAAAAGTCTCGCCGGGATCGGGGTCCATCTGGCATGAGATCCCGTAGTAATCGCAGATCATCGCGCTCTCTCGCGTGTCAAGCGTGAATATGCCGTTCTCGATCCACCGCTCCGCCCCACCTTCGTACCAACCGTCTTCATTGCGATAGATGCGGCGCCACCCAACGTCTTCCGGGAAGTCGTTGCCCTCGTACGTGATCCAGTACTCATCCGCCCCGGCGGGCGTCGCCAGCACCCCCAGGGCGGCAACTAGAACAAACAGCCATCTCATCATGATCTTCCTCGCTTTCTGGCGGCCTGGTCGCCGCCGACTTGCCCCAAACGCCCCAAAACACGGCCGACACGGCCGTACCACACGCCGACATGGCTATTGCTATCGACAAGCTCGCCAGCCGAGCCGTCAGCCTCACTGCCTCGAGCCCGCGCGGACCGTGCGCGCACGGGCGTGCGCGTGAATGTCCCGCACAATATGGATTAACGATATCCAGATTGTCTGCGCTCATGGAATCTCGCAGAAATCGCCGAAACGCGTTCCGGGCAAAGACTTGGGCGGGTGGCCCACCGCAACGCGGTGGGGGCGCGATTCAGACCGATCTTGACCCCACGTCTCCGTATGCTATAATATCTAGAAACCCTGGAGGTCCCCGTGGCGCCGCGCCACCCACCCAACTCGCCCGTGACCGCTACCGCACCCAATCCCCACCCCCAACGTCCTGATGACCAAGAGTCTCATTTAGGGGTCGCGCCAAATGCGCACCTTGAGACTCTTCCCCTCACGACCCGCAATCGCGGGTCCCCAACACGCAGGGCCGGTTTCGACATAGCAGTGTGGCACCGGCATCCTGCCGGTGATCCACAGGCTGGAAGCCTGTGCCACACCTTCTCAGTCTTCGGGGCGCTCGCCCTCGGGGGCCATGCGGACCATCTTCGGCGTGAATCTCGCCACTCGTCGCACCAGCTCCGCCTGGGCGTCCATGACCTGTTCGATGTCCTTGTAGGCGTGCGGCGTCTCGTCGCGGCCGGCGGAGAGCAACGTGACGCCCTTTTCCTTCAGGTACGCGTTCATGTCGCTCCAGGTGGTCATCTCCTTGGCGGCCTTGCGGGACATGCGGCGGCCGGCGCCGTGCGAGGCTGAGTTGATCGAGCGCGGGTCGCCGAGACCCTCGACCAGATACCCGGGGGCGGTCATCGAGCCGGGGATATAGCCCATCACGCCCTTGCCGGCGGGCGTGGCGCCCTTGCGGTGGACGATCACGTCGCGCCCGGCGTGCTGCTCTTTCCACGCGAAGTTGTGGTGGTTCTCGATCTGGTAGACGACACGCTCGCCGACCGCGCGGGTCTGCGTTGCGACCGTGCCGAGCGCTTCCTGCG
>CAZDTB010000462.1:0-1230 GCA_964508075.1 uncultured Planctomycetales bacterium | reverse complement strand
ACGCTCGCCGACCGCGCGGATGATCTTGGCGTGGATGATCTCGTGGCTGGCGTGAGCGTAGCGGCCCATCAGCTCCATCGCCCGCCAGTACTCCTGACCCTCGGCGTCGAGCGACAGCCAGGCCAGGTGGTGCAGGTGCTTCGGCAGGTTGCGGTGCAGATCGCGGGCGAGCCGGCTGTAGTAGCTGGCGGTGCGATTGCCCGGCCCGCGCGAGCCGCTGTGCGAGACGACCGCCAGATAGCTGCGCGGCTCGACGCCGAGCCGGTTCGGCCCGAACTCGACCTCGCCGAACTCGACGAAGTGGTTGCCCGAGCCGCTCGTGCCGAGCTGCTTCCACGCCAGATCCTTCACCTGCCGGATGATCGGCGAGAAGTTCCAGTCCTCGTCCATCACCGGATGCGTCGGCGGATCACGCCACTTGCCGCCGACGCCGAACAGCGTCTCGCGGCTGAGAATGTTCTTGAACCGCCCGTGGTCGGCCACGAGCTTCTTGGGTGGCAGATCAAAGACGGTCATCTTGACACGGCAGGCGATGTCCACGCCGACCGCGTACGGGATCACCGCGTTGTCGGTTGCCAGCACGCCGCCGATCGGCAGCCCGTAGCCGACGTGGGCGTCGGGCATCAGCGCTCCGGCGATGGAGATCGGCAGGCTGCACGCGTTGCGCATCTGCCGGTGCGCGTCGGGGTCGATGTCGTCACCCCAGACCGGATACTCGACCTCCTCGCGGATGTCGTAGCTCTCCTGCACCGGCTCGCGCGTGACCATCAGCGCCGCGACGGGCCCGAAGATCGGGTCGTCCACAAACTGATCCGGATCACGGGCCAGCTCCTTCATTCTCTGCCGCAGCGGCCCCTTCTTGACCCCGGCGTTGGCCGCGTCACCGCAGGCCACCTGCGCAGCCTTCAGGATCGCCCCTTTCGAAAAGCCGTACTTGATCAGCTCGCGTTTTTTCATCTGGATTCCGACCCGGACCATGTGCCCGCGGGGCGCAGAACTCCGTTGGCACCAAGATACTACCGGGCAACGTCCCGCGCGTCTCTGTCACGACATGAATGGTGTTCACCGTTTGCTGAAGATTCGCCGACGTCAATGTGTGCGCTCGTTTGCGGGCACGTGGCCGGCTTGTATAGAATGCGACTCGAAGGCTCGGCGGTTGGGGAATCCCGGTCCGAATCTCTGCCGTGCTTGCCGAACCGGAAAGGACGTGAGGCCATGATCAGACATGCG
>CAZDTB010000461.1:0-4051 GCA_964508075.1 uncultured Planctomycetales bacterium | reverse complement strand
CACTTCGAGATTGCCCAGTGGGGGCTCGGCATGGACGACAGCGGCCCGGTCAAGTTCATCCCGCCTAACGGCTAGGACGTTCCGCTCCTGACGTACCTCTACGCTAACGGTGTCAACATGATCAAGGACGATGCGAACGGCGTGCTGTTCGTCGGGACGGAAGGCAAGGTCGAGGTGAACAGAGACCACCTCCGCACCTGGCCGGAAAGCCTCGCGCGTCAGCCGCTCAGACCGAACGACGTTCACCTTTACAAGAGCTCGGGGCACTACAACGACTGGTTCGAGTGTATCCGCACCCGCCGCCGGCCGATCTGCGACGTCGAAGTCGGCTGCCGCTCGATCACGGTGTGCCATCTTGGCAACATCGCCTTCTGGACGAACCGGGCGATCACGTGGGATCCGGCGAGCGAGCAGATCATCGGCGACAAAGCCGCCGCCCGTTGGCTCGACCGCCCCAAGCGCGCCCCGTATCGTCTCTGAGACAGCGTCCCCCTCTGGCGGAGAACCACTAGTAGCCCGCGATTGCCGGAACGGTCATACGCCGTCAGCAACACCCCCTGATTGACTTTTTTCGGACGTTGGTCCTAGCATCACATGCGGGAGTGCGGCCTTGTTACCGCTACCCCGGGGCATAAGTACCATTTTCTCATTCCTAAAGGAGATTCCCATGCGACCAAACACGATCTTACGTAACCTCGCGTGCTGGTTAGGCGTGCTGGCCGGTGTCTCGGCGGCGCGAGCCGGGATCCTGTACTGGACCGACGTCTATAGCGCGCCAACCAGAATCATGTGCACCGACGTTGACACGCTTGTGCCGGAAGTGGTCATCTCGGAAGGGCTCACGTACCCGTACCGCATCACGCTCGACGCCGTCGGCGGAAAGATGTACTGGACGACCACGTACGACGGGCTGGTCCGCCGGGCGAACCTTGACGGGACCGAGCTGGAGACCATCGCCGATCTGGGCGGCTCCTCGACCACGGGGATCGCCGTCGACGGTGTCTCGGGGAAGGTCTACTGGGCTCAGGACGCCTCGGTCTGGAGCTCCGATCTGGATGGTTCCAACGCAGCGGTGTTGCTCGAGGTGGGCGCACCCGGCTTCATTCAAGACATCACGCTCGAGCCCAGCAGCGGCAAGATCTACCTGAGCAACTGGATCGGCATGGGCAGCGGACGCCTGCAACGTGCAAACCTGGACGGCTCCGGACTGGAGGACGTGCTGCCGAGCGTCGAGCAGGGCCCGGCCGGGCTCGCCGTCGACGCCGCGAGC
Source organism: uncultured Planctomycetales bacterium (assembly GCA_964508075.1). GTDB lineage: Bacteria > Planctomycetota > Phycisphaerae > UBA1845 > Fen-1342 > JALSRY01. Next base: position 2,781 of record CAZDTB010000461.1, on the reverse strand, counting down.
GACAAAGTCTATTGGGCAAGCTGGAACATCGACCTGTTCGACAACGGCGCGGTACGGCGTGCTAACCTCGACGGCAGCGGGGTTGAAACACTCGTGGATGACATTGACGCCGACTCGTTGACGTTGGATCTCTCGGCCGGGATGGCCTACTGGACGGTAGTGGACGTCTTCAGCGGTTCGGGATCGATCCAACGGGCGCACCTGGATGGCAGCGGCCACGAGGTTCTGCCATTCGGAGATATTCTCCCGGCCGGGGTCGCCTTCATTCCCGAACCCGGCACGCTGCTACTCCTGGCACTGAACACAGCGATACTTCTGCAAAGACGCGTGTAGCACCCACCCAGGCCCCGGGGTGGCTCCCGCTGTTGTGCCAAGATGTACGAACCGGTGCCCGCGCGAACGCCGTGGGGTTGTTCCTTTTTCTCATAGCCCATCCACCTCCGACCGCCCACAAGATGACGCGGACGCCAGTGTTCCGGTTGCTTGCAGCATCGTTGGCGTGAGGCTAAAGTTAGCCACGCTGTCGGCGGGAGCCATGCCAGCGCGGGGTTTGGCGCGAACCCCCTCGTCGAGAACGCATTAACCATATGAGTGACAATACCTTAGCACCGAACGGACCGTCCCGCCGCTCGTCGGCGCAGAAGCGGCTTGACCGGTCCATCGCCAAAGAACAGGCCCAGGCATCGTTCTGGCGGATGATCAAACTGGTCTATCCGCATCGCCGGCGGATGACCATCGGCTTGTTGCTCAGCTTGGTCGCGGCTCTGACGTACGCCGCCAGCCTGGGGGGGATGTTGCCGGTGCTGAAGGTACTGGTCGAGCAGGAGAACACCCGCGAGTGGCTGCTGGAGCAAGCCTCCGAGTCGAATGAGCGGCTCGCGCCACTGGTGGAACGCCTGGCATTTGTCTTTCCGGCGGAGGATACATCCGGCTCCCGGATGCGGGCCCTGCTGATCCTGCTCGCGGTACTGGTCTCGGTCAATCTGCTGAGCAACCTCTGCCGCGTGTTCTCACAGTACTTCGTGCTTTATTCGACGCATCGCGTAGTGATGGATCTGCGGCGGCATATGTATCGCAAGACGTTGCACGTGCCGTTGGATGTGATCGCCGGCGATGTATCGAGCCGCATCTCACAGTTCCTGGCCGACGCGCGCGAGGTCTTTCTCGGGATCAGCACGCTGTTCGGCAAATTCGCCCGTGAGCCGTTCCGGGCGGTGTGCGTGCTGGCCGTCGCGCTCTGGATTGACGCCCGGATAACGCTGGTGGTTTTGGCGATCGCCCCGATCGCGGTCGGCACGCTGTGGTACTTCGGCCGCCAGGTTCGCCGGGCCAACCTCAAGCTCCTGCGCGGCTACGGTCAGTTGCTCGGCGGCCTGGAAGAGACTCTCCAGGGCGTTGAAGTCGTCAAGGGTTACACGCGCGAGGGCCACGAGCGCAAGCGCATGTGGCACCTCGAACGCCGGATCTTGAAGCAGCAACTCAAAATGGCTTGGATCGAGGCCTTGTCGTCGCCGCTGATGGAGGTGGTGGGCGTCATCATTGCTTCGCTCGCCATCGTTTGGCTGGCGAAGCAGACCTTCGCCGACCAGATGGACACCAGCCATTTCATTATAATGGTGGGGCTGCTGGCGGCGATGCTCGATCCGGTTCGCAAGGTTGCCAACGTCTACAACATGATCCAGCGCAGCGGGGCGGCGGCGACGCGCGTCTTCGAGTTCCTGGACACGCCCGATGAACTCTCCCCGCAATGCGCGCAGCACCTCACGAGTGACCGGCCGCGCGCGATTAGTGTCGAAAACGTCACCTTCCGCTACACGTCGGAACAAGAACCAGCGGCGCTCGCCGGCGTCTCGCTGCGCGTCGCGCCCGGTGCGTGCATCGCGATCGTGGGCCCGAACGGCAGCGGCAAGTCCACGCAGGTGAAGCTGCTGCCGCGGGTGGTCGTGCCGCAGGAAGGGCACGTCGCCGTCGATGGCATCGACGTCGGTTCGCTGAGTCTGCGGAGCCTGCGCCAGGAGATCGCGATTGTCTCGCAACGTCCGGTGATCTTCGCCCGCAGCGTACGCGATAACATCGCTTACTCTGACGACGCCGCGACGTTGGAAGAGGTTCGCGCCGCCGCTCGCAAGGCCTACGCGGATGAGTTCATCGAGCAGTGGCCCGACAAGTACGACACCGTCATGGGCGAGTTCGGCACGAGCGTCTCCGGCGGCCAGCGGCAGCGGATCTCGATTGCCCGGGCGTTCTTGAGAAAGTCGTCGATCCTGATCTTCGACGAAGCCACCAGCGAGATCGACGCCGACAGCGAACGAAAAATCCACGCCGCTCTGAACGAGCTGCGCCAGGGCAAGACGACCTTCCTGATCGCCCACCGACATACGGTGATGGAGATGGCCGAGCGGGTGGTCGTGATGGACGCCGGCCGCATCATCGACGTCGGCACGCAGACCGAACTGCTCCAGCGCTGCCCGCTCTACGTGGCGTTGTACCGCTCGCCGGTGACACAGTGATGGCGGGGGCGATCTGCCCTGAAGATAAACGGGAGGCCTCGGCTTGAAGCCTCCCGTTGTTCATAAGCGTTATCCGCCACGCTGAAGAAGCAGCGCGGCACCAGTCACCACTCTAGCGACGACGCAGCGCCAACGCACCCAGCGCCAGCAGCAGCAGCGAAGCCGGCTCGGGGACGACGTGCAGAAGATAGTCGCCGGTGGCCGTGCCGCCAACGACGTCCCACATGGTCCCGTTGAACGTCGAGTTGTACCCGCCGACGGCGAGGTAGTA